>JAEUVI010000403.1 GCA_016787105.1 Chitinophagaceae bacterium
CTGCAGTGCGGAATAATAGCGATGGAAAAAGTGAGCTACATATTGTAGATGTAACAACTGGTAAAATACTGAAAGAGATAAAATCAACAGAGGTGAAAGTGTTTACTGATCCGAAATTTATTGATGACAACTCAGTAGTGGCGGGTACGAGATTAATAAACGGAACAATGGCGCTATCATTGATTGATTTGAGTGCAGGGAGTATTGAACGTCTTACTCCTCCGTCATTTTCTGTAGTTGGTTATCCCTGTGAAAATGAAGATATCATTTACTTTACCGCTTCTTATTCGGGAAACGATGATGTCTATGCTATCCGGTTAAAGGACAGGAAGATTTTTCAACTTTCCGCTGATAAGCTTGGCAACTACTATATTAATGTACTTGGTAAGAAAGCGATTGCCTCACATTTTACAGCGGATGGCTACCAGTTGAAAGAGATCGATGTATCAAACCTTTCATTCAAAGAGATAAATGCAATGGCAATACAGGAAATGGCAGGAAGGTTTCCTGTAGTTTCTAATGATATTCCCGCAAATCCTGTTCAGCGAAATTTTGAAACAGAAAGGTATAATAAGGCTACAAAGTTTTTTAATTTTCATAGTTGGCGGCCTTACTATGAAGATCCTGATTTTACTTTTACACTGTACGGACAAAATATTCTCAATACTTTCCAGACAGAAATTTTTTATCATTATAACCAGAATGATAAAACAAATGGAGTAGGTGTAAATGCGGTTTATGGCGGGCTATTCCCTTATTTGAATATCGGAACAGAATATACATTTAACCGGGCAGATACTTTGAACGAACGCACAAAGGAATGGAATCAACTGGATACACGTATCGGGCTGAGCGTACCGCTTAATTTCAGTAAAGGGAAAACATATAAAGCGCTGAACATAGGAACGAATTATGTGTTGCGTAATGAATTTATCAAAGGCGTTTCGAAACTAAATTTTGATAATGTAAATTTTAGTTACCTGCATCATTTTTTAACCTGGCAGCAAACGATACAATCGGCAAGGCAGCATATTTATCCGCGGTTAGGCTATACATTTTCACTGAACCATCGTTATGCAATCAGTTATTACAGTGGATACCAGTTTTCGGGAAAGGCGTCATTATACCTGCCCGGATTTCATGCAACACATAACCTCGTTGTAAGCGGCGATTTCCAGCAGCGGGATACGTCAAACATATTGTTCAGTAATCTTCTCGCCGGGCCAAGGGGCTATCTTGATTATTACTTATCAAGAATGTGGAAACTCTCTGCGAATTATCATTTCCCGATCGTTTATCCTGATTGGGGTTTTGGAAATATTTTATATTTCCAACGCATCCGTGGCAACGCATTTTATGATTTTAGCCGTGTGTTTTCAAATAACAAAAAATTGAGCCGCGATTTGCGGAGTGTTGGCGGTGAAATTTATTTTGATACAAAATGGTGGAACCAGTATCCGCTCACATTTGGTATCCGGGTAAGTCACCTGCTTGATCGTGAGTTAACCGGCCCTACACAGGCGAATGTATTTGAATTTATTTTACCGGTTAGTATAATACCGAGATGAGTGGTGAATAAGTGAATAGGGAATACAAACTTCAGGAATTTCTATTCACTGGTAAAGGATAATAATATTTAAAGAGAAGCGAGGCTTTCTTCAATCGCTTTTATTTTTGCTTCAGCATCGGCTTTCTTCTTTTGTTCAGCAGCTACTACTTCTGGCTTTGCATTTTGTACAAAGCGTTCATTGCTGAGTTTCTTTTCTACAGAAGCGAGAAAGCCTTTCTGGTAGTTGAGATCTTTTAGCAACTGTTCTTTTTGCGCACCGGTGTCCAGTTTTGTTGCAGACTCAATAAATAATTTATCTTTTTGTACGATAACTGTAATTGAGTTGCCTACTATATTGTTTGTGTATAGAATTTCCTCCGCACTTACCTGTTTTGATAAAATAGTACCAATATTTTTATAGGTATCTGTATGTGCGGAAAGAATGTGTAATCGGATTATATCTCTTGGCTTCAATTGTGCTTTTACTTTTGCGTCGCGAATAGCAGTAATTACTTCTTTCAGTAATGAGCCATTTTTTAATACAGATTTATCAACTGGTGGTGCAGTCGCAAATTGTTTTATAACAAGATCTTCTTTTTGATCTTTTAGTGTATGATAAATTTCCTCCGTTACAAACGGCATAAAAGGATGCAGTAATTGCATCAGTTCTTCGAAGAAGCCAACTGTTTTTTCATACACGCTTTTATCAATTGGTTTTTCAAATTCAGGCTTTACCCATTCTAAATACCAGCTACAGAAATCATCCCATATAAGGGAGTAAATAGTTTTTAATGCTTCGCTCAGGCGGAAATCTTTGTATAAACTTTCAACTTCCGCTTTTACTTCATTCAACCTGTTTTCAAACCAATCTGTCGCAAAGTTGCTATCCGTCTGGCCACCTGAAATGGCTTGCCGTCCTTCCCACATTTTCACAAGCTTCAGCGCATTCCATATCTTATTGTTGAAATTCCGTCCCTGTTCACAACTGCTGTCATCAAATAATAAATCATTTCCGGCAGGAGAGGAGATCATTATTCCGAAACGAACAGCATCGGCGCCAAAGCGTTCAATCAAATCAAGCAGGTCAGGTGAGTTGCCAAGACTTTTACTCATCTTCCGTCCCTGCTTATCCCGCACCATACCGGTAAAGTATACATCACTGAATGGCTTTTCATGTTTGTATTCCATGCCTGCCATTATCATTCTTGCCACCCAGAAGAAAATAATATCCTGCCCTGTTACCAGTACGGAAGTAGGGTAATAGTAATTGATATCCTTGTTGCCCGGATTCGTGATGCCTTTAAAAACTTCTATCGGCCACAACCATGAAGAAAACCATGTGTCCAGTACATCAGCATCCTGTTTGAGTTCTTCAATTTTTAATGTTGAATTTTTACTTTTTAATTCCTTGAATGCTTCTTCTTTTGATTCAGCTACAGCGAACTCTCCATCAGGAGTATAATAAGCAGGTATCTGCTGTCCCCACCACAGTTGACGGCTGATATTCCAGTCTCGTACATTTTCCAGCCAATGCTTATAGGTAGCAAGGAATTTATCACCGGGGTGAATATGTATCCT
>JAEUVI010000408.1 GCA_016787105.1 Chitinophagaceae bacterium
CGGATAATGCAGCCGTAGGGGTAATAGTTCCATGATCATTGGTAGGTGAATGCGCATCATATCCATTGTAGGTATCGCTGGCTGTAAGCCCCCAGCAGTTTTCACCATAACCTTTGAACCCTTCTGGATTTTTTACACAATGCGTGTAATTAATTAATGTATGATTCTGGTTTTGCTCCCAGTAATCAGCATACCTGTCTTTCAATCCATGCGGGTTCAATCCGAGAAAAGAGTATTGGGAAAAGAACAAAGGGCCACCATAATCAAAACCTAACGGCAATCGAAAACCGTAGAATGTTTTCCCATTTTTAAAAAAAATACTCTGCGCCCATCCCTTGTGATAAACGTCCGCGCTTACCTGGTAGTGTTCGTTGGGCGAAGAAGCAGCCAATATATATAGAATGAGACATTCATTAAACCCTCTTACGGGAAAATTCATTGCCCATCCATTATTAGGGCTCCAGTGCCAATACAAAACATCCTGCCCTTGTGTGTACCAGTTCCATTCTATACCATCCCATATCCATGAAATACGCTGACGAAGTTCCCTTTCCACATCATTATCCCCGTTAAAATATTGCCGCACGCAGAGCAGTCCCTGCATCAGGTAAGATGTTTCTACCAAATCACCGCCATCATCCTTTCTTGAAAAAGGTATTGTTCTGCCCGTCGCCCCATCCATCCAATGCGGAAAAGCTCCATGATAACTGGGAGACTTCAATAAGAAGTTAACTATCTTCAATAAGAATTTCGCTGCAGTATCACGGGTAATCCATTTTCTTTCGGTAGCAACAATTACACTCATCACAGCAAAACCCGTACCTCCAGTAGTTACCGTTTCCGGGCCATAATCTGTCACATTGCTTCGCTCTCTTGCCATACCGCTTACCGGGTGAGCAAAATCCCAGAAATATTTAAATGTTTGCTGCTGTACTAAATCAAGTAACGCCGAATCAGAAAGTTGCTTTGGTCGCATTGCAGGATTAAAAGCTTTTTCGGAAACAGGTTTCGGTTTTAGTTTTTGACCAATACTTACCAATGGAAAAACAAGAAAGCCAAATGAGGCAATAAGGAGCAATCGTTTCATAATATATTTATTTACAAATGCGGACTGGAAAAACCAAGTATTTGCATTCCGGTTTTTACTTCGGGACAACTCATGAATAAATCCCACAACAATCCGCTGCGATAATTTTCAATCATAATTATTATTGGCCCCTGGTCAATTGCAAGGTAAGACCCGGCAAACCAAGGATCATTCAGCAAAAAGGCGTCTTTGAAACCATACTCACCCCACAGCTTATCACCAAGAACATAATAGAAAAACTTTAATGCCTGCATACTTTCCACAGGTGTGTAAGGAAAAGATGATAGCGCTGCAGTAGGTGAAATAACGCCGATATCATTCGTTGGTCCATTGGCGTTATACCCGTTGGGCACATCGCTGGCAGTAAGGCCCCAGCATTCGCCGCTGTACCCATACCAGTTGGCAGGATTGGCCTTACAGTATTCAAGATTTATTTTCGTGTGATTGGTTACCTGTGTCTCATAATTGGCATATGTATCAGAAAGTCCATAGGGGTTAACGCCAAGAAATGAATAGTGCGCCAAAAAAAGCGGGCCACCATAGGAAGCGCCAAGTGGCAATGGATAGCCGTAATAAGTACCGCCGTTTTGCATGGCACCGTTTCTCGCAAAACCTTCTTTATATACTGACTGTGGAATACCATACGTAGTGGAAGATGCAGCCATGATATATGTAATCAGACATTCATTCCACCCCTGTATTTTCAAATTCATCTGCCAGTTATAATTAGGGCTCCAATGCCAGTACAAAACATTTTGATTGTTTGACCTGAACCAACTCCATTCCACCGCATTGAACAATGAATTGATATCAGCACGTAAAGCAGTTTCAGCTACATCGTTGCTGTTAAAATACTGCCTCACTGTTAAAAGGCCAGCCATCAGGTAAGAAGTTTCAACCAAATCCGCACCATCATCATAGGTACTGAAAGGAATAACAGCACCAGTGCTACCATTGAGCCAGTGCGGGAAGGCGCCATGAAATTTCTGAGCAGTATTTTTTAAAAATGAAACAATTGTCTGCATTCGTTGCAAACCTGCCGTTCTTGTGATGAAATTCCGGTTTATTGCAACAGGAATTGACATAATACCAAAACCAGAACCTCCTGATGTTACAGTTTCAGGAGTTGCATTGCTTCTTTCCCTTGCCAACCCGCTTACAGGATGACCATAATCCCAGAAATATTTAAATGTTTGCTGCTGTACCTTGTCAAGCAGTTCATTATCACTTATGCGGGGAAATTTATCTGAGGGGTTATACCTGGTCAGTAAATTTATATCAACAGGGAAAAGCAAATTTCCCCCGGTATTTGATTTCAGTGTATTGCTAATAGTAAGTTTATATTTTGAAAGCCAGGATAAAGATGTTGGTTGTATTACCAATATACTATCACCATTCTCATAGCGTACAGTATAATTAGCCGTCTGCAGCACAATAGATGATGCAACAGAAGCCCTGTTTATTACAGCCGGAAAATAAAGCCTGATAACAGGGTTTATTTTTGTTCCCTTGTTGTCATTCTGATTAATGACTCCATCTACCTCCCACTTGCTAATAGTAAAATCTGTAGCTGGCAATGGTATAGGATCGCTTCCCTTCTTACATGCACTGATCAAAATCGCATGAAACAATAAAACTGCAACTACTTTTTTTTTCATATCCAACGCTGGCATTAAAAAAACAACGTGTTAACAGAATAAGGTGATGATGATTTTTTAATCTATATTAAAAACGCTTTACGTTTTTGTCGTAAAGCGCTTTTATGAATATTTCAATTTAGCTGACAGTAATTTAATTACTGCATTAAAAGTTGAATATCGGCAGGTGTCAACACCTTATTAAACACTCTGAACTCATCGTACAAACTTAAATCGGATAAATGGCTCCAATAAGTAAATGATGGCGCCCCTGAACCAAGCGTTATAGTTGAACTTGCTGAAAAGTCAAAAGGAGTGGTATAAGTCGCCGTTCTTTGAAGAACTCCGTCGAAATAGATTTTAGATTCCGTTGCGGAAACAGTAGCAACAACATATACCCAGGCTCCGCTTGCAGCAGAAATTGATCCTCCATCATTCCATGATTCGCCGGTTCCAACTCCTACATTCATCTTGATGGTTTGAGAAGCTGAACTCCCTTCTCTAAATAATCTCAGTCCACCATTCCTGTTTTCATCCGAATTATTGGAATTATCATTAATGGTAATAATACCTGAACGATCAGGAGCAGCATTTAATTTATACCAAAATCCAAAACTGATTCCCTCCGAACTATACATTCCTGCAAGTGGGAATGACAGGCTGGCATCGGTTGCTCCCTTGTAAGCAGCTCCGTTGTGTCCGCCATTAGCCGTACTCGGGGTTCCAATAATAGTAGGGGAAACAGAATTTATCAAATCATTAAAATCTGCATCAAAGGGAACATATAAAACTTCACTTGGCAAGAGCGGGATATACTCATTATTGATTATAAACGTAAATGATTGGGTAGTGGTTTTTCCCGACAGGTCAGTTGCAACAACTGTAAATTCGTGGGTACCTACACCCAAATTGGGATAATTATAAGTA
>JAEUVI010000426.1 GCA_016787105.1 Chitinophagaceae bacterium
ATAGGTATTGCGTGGCAACGAATAGCCGATACAGGTGTGGTTGCAATTGTTAAAGGGGAAAAGCAATCGGATAAGGTTATCGCATTGCGTGCAGATATGGATGCACTGCCGATTACCGAAGCAAATGAGGTGGAATACAAATCTACAAAAGAAGGCATCATGCATGCCTGTGGCCATGATGTGCATACTTCATCATTGCTTGGTGTTGCTGCTGTTTTACAATCAATGAAGAATAAGTTTGGAGGTATTGTTAAATTGATATTTCAACCTGCAGAAGAAAAACTGCCGGGTGGGGCAAGCCTTATGATAAAAGAAGGTGTGTTGACAAACCCTGCACCGCTTGCAGTGATTGGTCAGCATGTAATGCCATCATTGCCTGCCGGAAAAATTGCGCTGCGCAAAGGAAAGCACATGGCTTCGATGGATGAATTGTTTGTAACTGTAAAAGGAAAAGGTGGACATGGGGCGCAGCCTCAGCAAAATATCGATCCGGTCCTGATTACAGCGCATATTATTGTGGCTTTGCAACAAGTTGTTAGCCGGATGAGCAATCCATACATGCCAACCGTATTATCGTTTGGTAAACAAATTGCGAATGGCGCTATCAATGTAATACCGGACGAAGTGTATATGGAAGGGACATTTCGTACCATGGATGAAAAATGGCGGGATGAAGCGCACGTGAAAATAAAAAAGATGGCGGAAGGCATCGCTGAAAGCATGGGTGGTACCTGTGAGTTTAAAATTGTTCGCGGCTATCCTTTTTTGGTAAACGAAGAAAAGCTAACACAGCAGGTGTATGATTTTGCAAAAGAATATCTTGGAAAAGAGAATGTGGAAGAGGCGGATATCTGGATGGCTGCGGAAGATTTCGCCTATTATTCACAGGCTGCCGATGCATGCTTTTATTTGTTGGGAGTAAGAAATGAAGAGAAAGGTATTACATCTTCTCTCCATACACCTACCTTTAATGTAGATGAAACAGCCATAAAGACAAGTGTGGGCCTGATGACTTATATCGCATTGAGGCAATTAGGTAACTAAAAGAGATTTTATTTTTTGAGATAATACATTTTTCAACTCATTTAAAATACAGGAATGAAAAATAAGCGTAGGGATTTTATTAAATTTTCAGGAATGACCGGCCTGGGTATTGCCACCGGTAGCATGGTGCCTTCTTTTGCATCGTCACTGATTGATACAAAAACACTACAAAATTTCTCAGCAATGGAAAATATGAATGCGGCTGGTGCTAATCTCATCGGCGCCTATGGTGGCTGGGCTGCTGGTCTTATTGAAAATAAATTGCCTTCGTTGTCTTTCCGCAATAAAAAATTTACAAGTCTTGATGCATGGAAGAAAGCGGCACGTAAAAGACTGGCTGATCGATTGGCAATTCCCGATTCAGGCCATCTTCCGAAAGTCACTGTTAAAAAACAATATAACTATGATGGTTTGCATATCGAAGATTTAAGCTGGCAATTGCCATACGGGCCAGCTACGGATGCAATTCTGTTAAAACCTGAAAATGCAAAAGGAAAATTGCCGGCAATACTTGCTTTTCATGATCATGGGGGTAATAAATATTTTGGTACAAGAAAAATAACGAAGACAAGCGATCAGCAACACCCGTTGATGGTGGAGCACCAGCAGGAATATTATGAAGGGATGGCATGGGCAAACGAAATCGCTAAACGGGGTTATGTGGTATTGGTGGCTGATGCATTTCCTTTTGCCAGTCGTCGTGTATTGCTAAATGATGTGCCGGAGCATTTGCGTAACGGATTGAATGATGATGACCCGGAAAATCCGGAGCACATAAAGGCTTATAACAAATGGGCTCGTGAACATGAGCATGTGATGTCGAAGTCGTTGTTCTGTGTGGGAACGACATGGCCGGGAGTTTTTTTTGGAGAAGATCGTAAAGCATTGGATATACTTTGTGCAAGACCTGATGTAGATGTAAAAAATATTGGTTGCGCAGGATTATCGGGTGGAGGTATGCGCACGGTATTTATGGCCGGGCAGGATGATCGGATTAAATGCTGTGTTTGTGTCGGCTTTATGAGTACGTGGAAAGATTTTGCTTTGTATAAATCATTTACTCATACATGGATGGTATATGTGCCATTGCTGCCGAATGAATTGGATTTTCCCGAAATACTCGGGTTGCGGGCACCTCTACCAACGCTGGTATTAAATGATAGTGACGATGCGTTGTATACACCACAGGGAATGAAAGATGCGGATAAAATATTACAGGAAGTTTTTAAAAAAGCTGGTGCCGCAGATAAGTATAAATGTAATTATTATCCTGGTCTGCATAAGTTTGATAAGCCGATGCAGAAAGATGCATTTGATTGGTTTGATAAATACCTGAAGAGCTAG
>JAEUVI010000473.1 GCA_016787105.1 Chitinophagaceae bacterium
GCAGGAGTTTATCGTAAAAGAAAACGGCCTGCAGTTTATTGTAAACATGAAAGACTACCTTGATACAGGGTTGTTTCTTGATCATCGTATAACCCGGCAAATGGTAAAAGAAAAAAGTGAAGGGAAAAAAGTGTTGAACCTTTTTGCATATACAGGATCTTTTTCTGTATACGCGGCAGCAGGCGGTGCAGATGAAGTGCTGACAACAGATCTCTCCAATACATACCTTAAATGGGCTGAAAGAAATATGGAGCTAAATGGCTTTAATGATAGTAGCAGGTACAAATTTGTTCAGGCAGATGGTACACAATTCGCTGCTTCACTACCTCTGGGGTATTTTGATATTATTGTTCTTGATCCACCTACATTCAGCAATAGCAAGCGAATGAAAGATTTTATGGACATTCAACGGGATCATGTTTCGTTGATTAATCAATACATGGAAAAATTGAAAGCGGGAGGATCGCTTTATTTTAGTACCAATTCAAGGAAATTTATTCTTGAAAATGAACACATCAATGCGTCATCAATAAAAGATATAACGAAGGCGACTACTCCATTTGATTTTGAGGGTAAGTTATTCCGGTTGTGTTATCATTTAATCCGGTAGATGTTCAACAGCATTAGTAAACAAATATTTTTTGTATTAACTGGCCTTTGCTGTTGCCAATTTTTACAATATAAATTCCCTTTGATAAATAGGGGATGGGTATGTCAATCCGGCCTGTCACATTGCTGATGTCTTTCTTTAATATAAGCGATCCATTCATGCTGTAAAGCTGCAGGTAATCGTATGGGTCGGTAATAAAAATATTGATAATGCCATTTGTAATGACAGAAGGATAAATAAAGTTGATACCTCCAGAGTTATTTATGACTGTAATCGTTTTTGAATAATCCCATTTGCCATCTTTATTCACGATGCGAAACCGGTAATATATCTTTTGCAACTCCTTAGCATTGTCATGGAATGTGTAGCTGTTGCCTGCGGCAAGATTTTGTGCAGCAACAATTCCTTTCTTTTGAAAATGAATGCTGTCTGTACTTGCTTCTATTTCGTATTGCAAAAGGTTTTGTTCTGTATTCGTTGACCATTTCAACTCGGTAACATTATTTTTTACCACTCCGCTAAAATCTATTAATTGAAAAGCAACGCCTGTATTAGCTTCTATTTTATAAATAATGCCAGTAGTTAGGGCACATGCATAGATCGTTCCGTCCTCGCTTTCTCCAAAAGATGAAATAGTAGTTGGAAATGTTCCATTTTGTTTTTTTGTAACAAGAATTGTTGCTGAATCATACGTCATCCATTGATTACCGGATATATAATCGGCAAAAATATAATAGCCATTCAACGAGGGATATTCTGCACCGCGATATACAAAACCACCTGTAACTGAAAAACCGCCCGTGGCATTATTATGAGCGTATTCAAAAATTGGCGGTGTGTAAACAGCGATCTCCTGGCAGCCGCTTGTATTAAAAGAGTGTGTTGCCTCATAACAACGCCAACCGTAGTTAATAGCTTTTGTTTCGGATGCCTTTCTGAAATTAATTTCTTCCCAGGTTGCTTGCCCTACATCCGCTATCCACATATCGTGTGTGAGGCGATCAAAACTCCAACGCCATGGGTTACGTAAACCCAATGCCCATATTTCATCTGCTATCTCCGCATTGTTTATATATGGATTATCTGCGGGAATGCTATAATTGGAAGATGCTGATGTATTGTTTACGTCAATACGAAGCATTTTGCCAAGTAGCGAATTGCCATTTTGTGCATTATTGGAAGGATCGCCACCACTGCCTCCATCACCGGTTGCAAAATATAAATAACCATCTTTCCCGAAGTTTAATTTTCCGCCATTATGGTTTGTAAAGCC
>JAEUVI010000455.1 GCA_016787105.1 Chitinophagaceae bacterium
AAAAGTTCGTCGTTTTCTTTCTTCTTATTAATTATAACATTACATAGTCCGTTTGGAGTACTCAGCCAGATGTTATGCTGGTTATCTTCCAGTAAAGTAAGCACAGTGTTATCAGGAAGGCCATCGGCTTTTGAAAACGATCTGAATTTACTATTTGCTTTATCGAAATAGCAAAGTCCTTCTCTCGTACCAATCCAGATAAGTCCACGGGAATCCTGTATCATGGCAAACACATTGTTATTGCTCAGGCTGGAGCGATCATTATCATCATGACCGAAGTACTTAATAAATTTATTTTGTTTCCTGTCAAAAATGTCTATCCCGTTTGTCGCAACCCATATAAAACCTTCATTGTCTTCCAGTATTGATGATACATAATTGGAGTGTATAAAATTTGAGTCTGTAAGTTTATAATGATAAAAAATATTTTTCTCCCTGTTGTACCTGTCAAGTCCGGAGCTCAATGTACCAATCCACAGATCATGCTGGGAGTCTTCAAAAATTTCGAATACGCGGTTTTCCGATATACTGTTTGGATTGCCAGGTATATTTTTATAGTGAGTGAACTTGTTACCATCAAAACAATCAAGCCCGCCATAGTAAGTACCTACCCATAATTTTTTTTCATGATCAATGCAAAGGCTTACAACTACATCGTTGCTTAAACTATTAGGATCATTCGGATTATGGCGATAGGTAATGAATTTTTCTGTAGCCCTGTCAAAGTAAATAAGACCGCCGCCATTACTACCAATCCAGAGGTTGCCTTTGTCATCTTCAATAAACCTATTTATATCTTCATAAGAAAGTGAATTAGGGTTGGAGGCAAGGTGCCGGTACAATGCGAATTTGATAAGGCTCGCATTATAATAATTAACTCCCTGCTTGAATGTTCCTAGCCAAATGATTCCTGTATTGTCTTTATAAACAGAGAAAATGGAGTTTTGACTGATTGTTGAATTATCTGTTGGATCGTTTAGCAAATAGCGCACACTCATATCTTTTTTGTTCACGATGTTTACGCCGCCGTGGTCTGTGCCAATCCAAATAAAACCGTCAGCATCCTGAGTAATACCAGTAACAATATTATTATTGAGCCGATAGATAGGATCTTCCTTGGAAAAACGGATAAAAGATTGTTTGCCCGGACTAAAATAAAACACACCCCGTGGATTGCCAACCAGGAAAGCCGCCATCCACAAATCACCATCACTATCGGCAAAAAGATTATAATCATACAGTTCATCATTATTTGCTTTTTGCAATAAATCATTTCTTAGTACGACTTCATCGTTACTATTGTCCAATTTTTCCAAGATACCATTGGTGTGTACTATCCATGTAAAATTTCCCATACCGGATACTACTGATGCTACATCATCTGTAGCCGGGCTCTTTGAGTTCCCTTCAATATGTTTGAAGTGCTTTAGTTTTCCATCGGCTGAGTATTTATAAAAACCAGTTTTATTGCGGTATAAAAACCAGAAATTTCCAACACTATCTTTCAAAATATTTGCCGGTTGCACCTGGGGAAGCGAAAGGCCCGCTAATGCCCGCTGAAAATTCCTCTCAAATTTTTCAGTAAAGGGATCATATATATTCGGAACATTCCTGGTTGTAATCCAGAATTTATTTCCGGGAAAATCGAATATTTTTTCTACATAGTTATCACTAATGGAGTTTGTATCACCGCTTTGTGTTTTGAATACTTTAAAATCATATCCATCATATCGGTTCAATCCTGATTGAGTGCCAAGCCAGATGAAACCTTTTGCATCCTGTTTAATAGCATTTACCTGGTTATGGGAAAGCCCGTTGTTTATACCTATCCTGGAAAACCTGTATTCTGTATTCTGCGAATAGCAGTTTCCCACATAAATAAGAAAGTAAAAAAGAATAACAACAATTCTCAACAACATAAAAACAGCATCATAGTGTGTAAAGCTATTATAAATCCCGCGAAGAAAAGGTTAACCGAAATTAAGATTCAGTCACCACGCAAGGAGGTTCTTCAGTCTTAGTATTACTTTTTCCGTATTGGGCAACATTTCTTTTTCGAGATTAATATTAATAGGTACAGCAGGCAGGTTAAGCGCACCCAATACTTCAACCGGTGCATCGAGGAAACGAAAGCATTCTTTTGAAATTCTGCCTGACAATGCCTCTGCGAATGAATTATTCTGTGGTTCTTCCGTTACTACAAGACAACGCCCATGAAGTCTTACTCTTTCAAAAATCAATTCTTCATCAAGGGGGAATAAAGTTCGGAGATCAATGATTTCAATTTTTCCTTTAAAAGATTTAGCCGCTGCTTTACTCCAGTATATACCCATTCCATAGGTGACTATCACGCAACTTTCTCCGGATTGTACAAATGTGTTATCTGCATGCAAAACGACATTCGCTTTTCCTAACGGAATAATATAATCACTGGACGGTTCTGTTGTTCGTGCATCTTCAGTACCGGGAAGTTTGCTCCAGTACAATCCTTTATGCTCAAATACAATTACAGGATTAGGATCAAGAAATGCAGCTTTCATTAGTCCTTTCATATCTGCTGCATTCGATGGGTATACAACCTTGATTCCTTTTACAGATAATACTACAGACTCAATACTACTGCTGTGATAAGGACCGCCTCCGCCATAAGCACCTGTTGGTATGCGAAGTAACAATTGCACAGGAAATTTTCCGCAACTGAGATAGCAGCTTTTTGAAACTTCCGATACCAACTGGTTAAATCCCGGGTATATATAATCGGCAAATTGTATTTCGGCGATAGGCTTCAGCCCAACCGCAGTCATTCCAATAGCGGAACCTACAATATAAGCTTCCTGAATAGCGGTGTTGAACACACGATTTTCTTCAAAATGATCACCTAATGTTGCTGTTTCTCTGAAAACACCACCCAGTTTTTTTCCTACATCCTGTCCGTACAGTATCGTCTCAGGATAATCTTCCATTATTTCACGGATAGCATACAATGCAGCATCTACCATCATTATCTTTTGCTTGCCGGATGGAGAACGATCTCCTTTTTCTTCAGTTATATCAGTTGGCATAAAAACATACTCAGCTACATCTTTTACGTCAGGTTCAGGAGCTGCCATTGCTTTTGTAAACGAGGCAATTACTTCTGCCTTTGCATCTTCTTTTATTTTTATCAACTCAATTTCTGTTATCCCTGATTGATATAATTTATTATACAACTTTACAAGAGGATCTTGTTGGGAATGAATTTCAAGATCACTTTTACTTCTGTAAAATTCTTTTCTTACCCCACTTGTATGATGCCCAAGCAATGGCACTTT
>JAEUVI010000558.1 GCA_016787105.1 Chitinophagaceae bacterium
AGGAGGTTGGCCATGTCAAACTTGAAATCAAGCCCGCCTTCTGTCGTTGGCATTATTTCCTGGTGTCGTGCAGCATCAATTATCCATTGGCGTTGCTTACGGTTTCCAACCAGGTACATTTTTATATACTTGGTATGAAAATACTTGCTGTATTGCCTCAGTACACTTTCTGCATGTGCGGAATCTTTGATATTATAAAACCAATAGCCAACACCCGGACCGGTTGAATATACCCGTGGGCCAACCATTGATCCGGCATCCACCATGTCGCCATATGTCAATACATCGGTTGTAGCTGTTTGAGGATCTCTTGTTGTAGTTACTCCATATGCAAGATTAGCTGCATAGATCCACAATTGATTTTTATGAATACCCCAGTTAGGCCACATATGGCTATGTACATCTACAAAACCCGGAACAATTGTTTTACCTGACATGTCCATTGTCTTTACTCCCGGCGGCGATGACAATGAACCGCTTTTGCCAACTGCTTTTATCCGGTTATTTTCTACCAATACATCCCCATTCTCAATTACTTCATCGCCTTTCATTGTGATGATGCGTGCATTTTTAAAAAGAACAGTACCCTGTGGTATATCCTTTTTGAAAAAGACTTTTACATCCGTTTCATCAGCTTTGAATTTCGGTTCTTCTTTTTTAGGATCTTTTTTTATCGTTGTATCTTTTGCAGCAATAGAATCTTTTATTCTTTTCAAAGAGTCTGCGGCTTTTTTCAAGACAGAATCGGCATTTACCCGTGAAGTTGAATCAGCTTCTCTTCGTTCCTTATCTTTTTTTGCTGCTACCAGGCTATCTTCAAAAACCTGCGCTTTATCTACATCGTAAGTAAAATGGGCACTTCCCAGGCTCCAATGCACTACTTTCCCATTACTCTCCCAACTGGGAAATTCTCCTCCAACCTCTGTCAGCTTCCTTGCAGGAAATTCTGCACCCTCTGTACTCGCTACAGAAATATTGTTTATTCTTCCCGTTTTCGGTACGGTTACCACATAAATATCATTATTGATTTGCGTGAGCGCCCTGTCACCCGTTGGTGACATTGTTATAAAAGATGCGCCTGATGGTTGTTGTGGTTCACGCTCCTGGTCTTCCTCATGAATTTCCGGCACAATGCATTTCATTTTCGTCGCATCAGGTCTTCCGTATTTAGTTGGTATGGAGCCGTAAGTTGTAATGCCTGTAATATGCGCATACTTCTTTTCATCAGTGCCATCCCATTTTATAGAAATCAAATCGCCTGCGCCATTGTCTAAATAAATTCTATCCTGTTGTCCTTTTACAAAATGTGGATTGTAGCGGCCCAGCGATTTGTCGATAACATTAACAGCGCCGCTGGTTGAACTTATCCAGCAAAGATCATCTTCACTGCCATCATAACCTGGACCATAGGCTTCTTTATAAGATCGTGCCGAACCACGCAGGAAAACAATACGATCACCCTGCAGGTTATATGCCAATGACAGGTAAAGTCCTGGTTCTTTGGTTAACTGTATTGAAGTAATTCCTTTTCCACCAAATGTCGCCTTATAAATATGTCCGCCATTTGCGTTCCATGTTACGTATGCCAATGAATTTCCATCAGGCGACCAGGCAGGTTGCGCTTCGGTAAATTCATTTGTTGTTACACGTCTTGGTTTTCCATTGGGGTAATCCATTACATACAAACGGTTCAGTACGGTAAATGCAAGTTTCTTTCCATCGGGAGAAGGTACAGCATCGCGTATCTGTGTTGATTGCTGGTAAGCTGTGTCTGAAACAGGATATTTAAATTCAAGCAGTGGGCCAAGTTCCAGTTCCACGTCAGCCGTAAAAGGAATTTCTGTAATAGCCGATCCATCAATTGGTATTTTAAAAAATTTACCTCCATAAGAAGCAATTAATGTTTTGCTATCTGGTGTAAATGACATTGCAGGTAGTACACCAAGTGGGGCAATTGATTCCTGTTCATCGCGCTGCACCGGGTAGGCCAGCCATTTCTCATCTCCGGTTTTCAAATCACGTAATACTAAACCCGTTTTGTCTTCATAGCGGCTGCCATATACTAACCATTTTCCATCTTTTGAAAGTACTGGCGTAAAACCCGAGCCATAGCGGGATGTAATAACATTTGTTTTGCCCGTTTCCCGATCATAAGTTCCTATTTCATATTGAGGCAATAATGCATTATAATTCCATGCACCGAATCTTCTTGAATAATAAATCAGGCGCCCATCAGCACCTACTGCCGGGTCAATTGTTTTCATTGCAGCAGGCGCATCAATTAACTGTGTACCGCCACCACCTTTGCGGTGCACCATGAATAATTTGATATTGCGACGGCCTTTTGTATAAATGATATACTCACCGTCCGGCGTCCAGCATGCCCCCGGGAAAAACTGGTTATTCTCATTTGTTAGCTGAGTAGTATCTTTTTTTTCTGAATCAATCAACCATACGTTGTCATTACCACTGCGATCAGAAATGAAAAGTAGTTTCTTGCCATCGGGGCTATACCGTGGATGTACATCGTAAGCCATTCCTTTTGTAATTGCTGTGGCTTTTCCACCTGTTATCGGCATGGTATAAATATCCCCCATCAGGTCAAACGCGATTGTTTGCCCATCGGGGCTTACATCGAGGCTCATCCACGAGCCTTCCTTTGTTTCATATTTTATTTTCCGCGCGGGCTTAAGCGGGAGATTTTTGTACGCTGTATATTTATTCGTATCCTTTCGGATTGAATCGCCGGGGCCTCCACCGGTAGTAATGCCGTAAGTGCGGCCATTCCCGTTTTTTGCAAACGCAAAGAAGACAATGCTGACAAGAGCAGTAATAACAAATAAGGCTTTTCTCATACTATGTGATTGTTAGGCAATGAAAATAGCAAGTAATTGCCGGATGGAAAAAGAGAAGGAAAAAAATTATTTAAACGGGGCCTGCCGCGGTCACGAAGAAGGTATTTTCATTTTTTCCAGTATAATAGTAAATGCGGACCCTTCATTTATACTTGTTTTCACGCTAATCGTTCCGTTCATCATGTCAAGGTAGCGCTTTACAATAGGCAAGCCGAGACCGGTTCCCTGTATATTGGTTACGTTTTTCCCCCGGTAAAAAGTAGCAAACAGGTGCGGCAAATCTTCTTCTGAAATACCAAGGCCTTTATCCGTAACTGTAATCTCCAACTTTTCTCCGCTATTCGACACAGCTAATTGTATTGGCTTTTCTTCACCGGAAAACTTTATCGCATTACCGGTAAGATTCAGCAATATATTTTTCAGCATTCGCTTATCCGTCACAAAAAAATCTTCTCCTTTATAATCAAAAAATAGTTGTTGCCCTTTTTTTAATTGGCCTCTCATTTCATCCACTACCTCTTCAATAAACTGCTTCACCATGAATGATGAGATTGTCATGCTGACTTTTCCTTCTTCCAGTTTTCCGAGCGAAAGAAAATCTTCCAGCAATTCGTTCAGGTGGTTAACAGAATCTTTAATGCGGTTGATATGTTTTTCTCTTTTAACAAATTCATCTGTGCCGGGATATTTTGACACCAATGTAGCCGAAGAAAGAATAGTGCTGAGTGGTGTTCGAAATTCATGTGAAGCCATGGATACAAACCGGCTTTTTAGTTCGTTCAATTGTTTTTCTTTATCGAGCGCTTCGCTTAATTCCTGTTGTGATTCTTCCAGCTTTTGCAATGCTTCTTTCAGGATAAGTGTTCGCTGCTCTACCTTTCCCTCTAACTCCGCATTCAGTTTTGTTACCGCTTCACTTATATTTTCCAGCTCTATCTTTTGTTTCAGCAGGTTTTGCTCATGCTCTTTTCTTGTTGTTATATCCACAATAAAAGCGATCACAAATGGTTCGTTCCTTTGCCTGTAATAGCTCAGGCTTAGTTCTACAGGAAACTCCGTATCATCTTTTCGCTTTGCATATAAATCCCTCCCGGTTCCCATAGTCCGGTTCCCGGGGTTTTTATAGAAACCATCACGAAGCCCCGTATGTTTTTTCCGGAAACGTTGTGGTATTAATACTTCAATTGCCTGTCCTTTCATTTCTTGCTCAGTATAACCAAACATTTTCTGGGCTGACGGGTTTGCAAGTATGATTGAACCGGATTTATCTGTAAGTAGTATTCCTTCAGTGGCATTTTCAAAGAGAGATGTCATGTGTGTCTTTTCACGTGCCAGGTTTTGCTGAAGGCGTTTCAGATAAAAGACAATGACAGTTGTAAAAACAATAACCAGCAATGAATACAATTGTGCCAGCAATGCCCCAAGAACATTACTATCCGTTTCTTTAAAGTAAATAACGAGGGCTGTCATTAGAATCATGCTCAGGAGAGCGGTAAACAAAGTAGGCTTCCACCCGGGAATAAATGCGGTAAGAACAATAACAATAAGCAGACCGCTTACTGCCAGTTCGTAACTATGAAACAAGAATGCAAGTGAAATAGCTGCCGCAAAAACAACAAACGCCGAGAAAGCAATAAGTCTGCTATTTACCTGGAGCATCCTTTTGAAAATTTGCCAACAAAATAAGCATAAAGAAATGAGCTTAATCCCTTTTCAGCAATTCTTTTTCCATTGCTATGGCACGGGGAAAGAGAATATCATTTTCAAGATAGATATGCTGCACCAAATCATTATCCAGCTCCTGCAATAGTGAAAGTGTAACACGATGGCTGGCACAGGCATTGGGAGGAATTTTATAATTGTCGGTCAGTGAGCGAATGCGGGTTATAATTTTTTCGAGTTCATCATGCTCATGCTGAATAATATTTTCCAAAGGTTTGCGCAAAGTACGTACCAGTAAACCTGCATACGGCTCACTGCTTTCATAAGCATGGGCTATTTGCTTAATATAGGGAAACACAATTTCTTCTTCATGCTGCATATGCGGCGGCATAGTTTTGTACAAAAGCGTAAACTGCATTTCAAGTTCGTCAAGATAATTGTATTTAACACGATGTTCATCTACAAATTTTCTTAACTGAACTTTGATAAGCGGAAAAGTTGTATTGAGATAAGCGTGGTGCACATTTACAATATAGTCTGACAAAAAACTTATTTTCCATTCTTCGAAAGGGAGAAAAGCAGGAATAGAGATTTCTCTTGTTACCTTATGCAACTCCTGCAATACGGCATATGTATCCAGTTGCTTTGTTTCGCATACCATTTCAAGTGGCCATTTTCCTCCGCAACAAAAATTAATACCATACTTACGGAAAACCGCCGCTGTCCTGTAATCGGATCTTACCATTTCACCTGCACTGGCACTGGCCGTAATACTTTCATTTTTCAAATGCAACATATCACCTCGTTTCAAGAAGCAAAATAACATTATGCAATACCGGAAAAGATGATTTTAATCAGTCTGGATGGTTTATTTAATCAATGAAATGAAATACTCTTTATAAATTCCGGCTTATTATTTTTAATTACCATACCAATAGTTGTATTATGGCATACTTCGAACAATTCCTGCCTTCCTGGTTCAAACTTTGAATGCAGTGGACAAGGATTAGATGGATTGCATTTTTGCAGGCTGAGCATACAAATATTAAAATACTCTTCACCATCGGTAAGCCGGATAATTGTTGTAAGTGAAGTGTTGAGTGTATTACTATTTATGAAAAACCCACCTTGCTGGCCACGTGTCGCACTTAACACACCTGCTTTTACCACTTCTTTCATAATTTTTGCAAGAAAGTACCGGGGAACCTTAAGCTGCCCCGCTATTTCATCAAGCGAAACCTTTCTTTTCTCCTCCTGCATCAGCGATACATACAGGATACCCCGCAAAGCATATCCAAAAGATTTTGATAATATCATAGTATATTTATATTAACTCCCCTTAATTCCCCTTAACTAAAAATAGTGTCGACAATTGCGATACGTCTTGATAAATATCATTCCTCACTTTGACGGTTATCAGTATCTGCAGGTATACGACAAAATACTTTTGCCCATTAAAGACATGGGCGTCTTTAATCATTTAGTTACCAAAACGTCTAAACATGAAATTTCAACTATTTATTGTCATTGCTTTCTTTACGGCCTTCATAGGACTTTTATCCTGCGGCAACGAAGGTGTACGCTCAGATGTTAAACCTGTAGATGTACAGGAAATCGCCAACAAGCAACCTGAAGTGCATGGCACTGAATTGAAGGAAAGCGATATTTCTATTTCTACTCCTCTTGACCAGCAAATGGTAAGCACCGGCAAAAGCGCTTATGAATTAAAGTGTCAATCCTGCCACCGGCTAACAGGTGAAAAATTAGTTGGCCCCGGATGGAAAGATGTAACAAAGAGAAGGAAGCCATTATGGATTATGAACATGATTACAAACGTAGACATGATGCTTGAAAGCGATGCTGAAGCGCAAAAATTACTTGAGCAATGTATGGTGCGCATGCCCAACCAGAACCTCTCTACAAACGATGCAC
>JAEUVI010000580.1 GCA_016787105.1 Chitinophagaceae bacterium
TTCCGGGCCTCTCCGGATACAAGCTTGCTTCAATAGCTTCAAGAATAAATTCACTATTAAAATCTTTAGAACAAAACAAGTCTATATCGATGGAGTGGCGGTGCCCTTTTTGTAAAGCCAAAGCCGTACCGCCAACAAGCCGGAAAGGTGCAAGTGCAGGAATGGCCATCAGGTCATAAATCAACTGAAGACATTCGGGCGATACGGTTTCTTTGTGTAGCATGCCATTTCTTCTTTCTTAATATCGAATATCGTGGAGATAAAACTAATTGTATCGGGAAAAAAGAATAAATGCTTTTTGAGAACAGCCTTTATTTCATTTTCACCATAATACCTGGTTATGGCAATCATATCTTCCCACTTGCCATATTCGAATATTTTCGCGATGATGTATTCCTTGTTTTTTTCAAAATCAAGGTCTTCAAAGCGAATATCCCAGAATGCTTTTTTTGATATATCTGGCTTCCCTTTCATTTTTCTAAAGTTACAAAAAAGAAATTGATGCGGTTAAACCAGGAGATCAAACAAGAATGAGTTGCCCCTGTTATCAGAACGTAAAGCCCAGGCTCAGTATTATCTCTGCCGTTCCAAATGCATGTTTCGCTTTTCCTTTATAAATCTTTAAGCCGGAGTAACGGGCATAATCCAGTTTGCCTGCAAGTTCGAGATATGCATATTTAAAAAAAGTAGATCGTATTGCTCCCTCCATGCCTGTATTCCATCCGCCAAACTGAAAATCGGGATTGTTTTTTTCACCAAAGAAACTGTTTTGTACATGCGGTATTACCGGCCCTATTCCTGCTTTGCCAAGTGCATCAATTTTTATGTGTTTTGATTTGTCTGTGTACCAGTTCCAGCGCTTAACGATATTGAACAAAAGAAAGTTCGCGCCGTTATTGAGATAGTAATAGAAACCATTAGCTTCATTAAACAATACCGTACTATCTACACTTCTGCCGTTCAGCGTTCCTTTAATCTTTGCCTGTTGGCCATCTTCGAAAATAAACTTGGTATGATCAAAGTTTATTTCAAACCCAAGATTATTTTTATCATTTAAAAAATACCCGAGCCGATAATTATACTGAGGTATTGTCAATGCTTTGGAAAATAAGCCTTCATCCCAACCACGGTGATCGTGGCCTTTTATGTTTTTGAAACGATAATTGTTATTTAAATCGGGCTGATTGATTTTTACTGTACTCCGTGTGTACCACTCGGTATTATATCCCCAGGAAAAGTAGATTTCAGCTTTTCTTTTTTTCTTCGTTTGTGCTGCTGTTGTTTTCGGGAAAATAAAAAATAAAGCAATGCTTCCGGCCAGTATGCCGCATTTTCTTAAGCTCATTATTTTTGGCGACTTGTTTTTTTGAAAGGGCAAAGATATTTAATCCATAATTGGCCGCAGCCATTTTTCTGCTTCTTCTATACTCATATCCTTTCTTTTGGCATAATCCTCCAACTGGTCCCGTTGTATTTTACCTACGCCAAAATACTGGCTTTGCGGGTGGCTGAAATACCAGCCACATACAGAGGCAGCCGGATACATTGCCAGTGATTCTGTTAAATGAATGCCGGTAGCTTCTTCGCCGCCCAATAACTCAAATAGCTTATGCTTTTCCGTATGATCGGGGCAGGCAGGATATCCAGGTGCAGGGCGTATGCCAACATATGATTCTTTGATCAGCTCTTCATTGCTAAGCTGCTCATCTTTTACATAGCCCCAGAATTCTTTCCTGGTGCGTTCATGCAGGCATTCTGCAAACGCTTCAGCCAGCCTGTCGGCCAGGGCCTGCAGCATTATTTTATTATAATCATCATATGCGGCTTCAAACTTTTTGATATGCGGCTCAATACCTTTTATTGTTACAGAAAAAGATCCTATATAATCCGTCTTTCCTGTTTCTTTTGGCGCAATAAAATCAGACAATGCAAGATTCGGCTGATCTGCAGCTTTCTTAACCTGCTGCCTCAATGACTGCAGACTGATAACTCCAGACTCTGTACTCACCTCAATAGTATCCGGCGCCACACTATTCGCTTTCCAGAAACCAACTACTCCCTGTGCAGATAGCCATTTTTCTTTTATAATCTGATCTAACAATGCATTGGCATCATTGTACAGTTTTGTTGCTTCTACCCCTACTTTTTTATCTGTTAGTATTTGCGGAAAAGCGCCATGCAACTCCCATGAGATAAAGAATGGTTTCCAGTCAATGTATTTTCTTAATTCACTGAGATTGTAATCATTGAAAACTTTTGTGCCGGTAAATGAAGGAACAGGTGGGGTATAGTCCTTCCAGTTAATTTTTGTTTTATTTGCTTGTGCTTCATTAAAAGGTAAAAACTGTTTTACCGGTCTTTTATTAGCGAAGTCTTCAGCAAGTTTTTTGTATTCTACATCAACGGCGCTTAAAAATCCTGTTTTCTGATCGCTGCTTAATAGCGATCCGGCCACGGTTACACTCCGGCTTGCATCCAGCACATGCACCACACCATTATCGTATTGCGGGGCAATCTTAACTGCTGTATGCATACGTGAAGTAGTCGCACCGCCAATTAATAACGGTTGTTTCATTCCGCGGCGTTTCATTTCATGCGCTACATGTACCATTTCGTCAAGGGATGGAGTGATTAATCCACTCAAGCCGATGATATCTGCTTTTTCTTTTTCTGCTGTATCCAGTATTTTATCTGTTGGCACCATCACACCGAGATCCACAATATTGTACCCATTGCAGCCTAATACAACACCAACAATATTTTTCCCGATATCATGCACGTCACCTTTTACGGTAGCGAGTAATATTTTGGGCGCATTACCATTTGCAGCAAGTGGGTTACTCTTTTTTTCTTCTTCAATAAAAGGAGTGAGCCATGCCACAGATTTTTTCATCACTCTTGCCGACTTCACTACCTGCGGTAAAAACATTTTACCTGCGCCGAATAAATCTCCTACTACACCCATGCCATCCATTAATGGGCCTTCAATAACCTCAAGTGGTTTAGGATATTTTTTTCTTGCTTCTTCTGTATCTGCATCTATATAGTCGGTAATTCCATTTACCAATGCGTGTTTCAATCGTTCTTCTACAGAAGTATTTCTCCAGGCATCATCTGTTTTTTCTACTTTATCTTTTGCTTTTACAGTTTCTGCAAATGCAATCAGTTTTTCTGTGGCTTCGTTGTGATCATTATTAAGGTTGAGGATTACATCTTCACACAACTGCTTTAACTGTGGCTCTATTTCGTCGTAGACTACCAGCTGCCCTGCATTCACAATGCCCATATCCATGCCTGCTTTAATAGCATAGAAAAGAAATACAGAATGCATTGCTTCACGCACCGGTTCATTGCCACGAAATGAAAATGATAGATTGCTGACACCACCACTTACTTTGGTAAGTGGCATCAGTTGTTTTATTTCTCTTGTTGCCTCTATAAAGTCAACGCCATAATTGTTGTGTTCTTCCAACCCGGTAGCTATGGCGAATATGTTGGGATCAAAAATAATATCCTGCGGATCGTAGCCTACCTTTTCCGTTAATATCTTATAAGCACGGTGACAAATTTCTACTTTTCGTTTTTTTGTATCGGCCTGGCCCTGCTCATCAAATGCCATTACAATTACCGAAGCACCATAAGACTGACAGATAATTGCCTGCTGTATAAATTTTTCTTCTCCTTCTTTCATGGAGATAGAATTCACTATGCATTTTCCCTGTACACATTTTAACCCTGCTTCAATTATTTCAAACTTTGAGCTGTCAATCATGATGGGAATCTTCGCGATATCAGGTTCACTTTGCAACAGGTTGAGAAAAGTGGTCATCGCATGCACACCATCAAGCAGTGCGTCGTCCATGTTTATGTCAAGTACCTGCGCCCCGTTTTCCACCTGCTGGCGGGCTACACTCAATGCTTCTTCGTATTTATTTTCCCGGATGAGGCGGGCAAATTTTTTAGAGCCTGTAACATTGGTACGTTCACCAATATTCAGAAAATTTGTTTCTGGTCGTACTACAAGTGGCTCTAATCCGGAAAGACGTAAGTAAGGTTTTATTACAACAGGTTCGTTCATCTAAGTTTTCTTTTTAGACAACACATTCCTGATAACTGAGTAGTTATTGATGATGAGAATCAGAATCGCTGTTACTAAAAGAAGTTTTTCCATTTTGTAAGTAGTTACAAAATACTGTATTCTTTAATTAATTGCCAACTCTTTTTCTATCACAGGTAATGGCCGTGGTTTAATATTCTTCACATGTTCTGCTATATGACGGATATGGTCAGGCGTGGTGCCGCAGCAGCCGCCAACTATATTTACAAAGCCTTCATTCGCCCAGTCTTCCAGGAAATGTGCTGTTTGCTCAGGTTGTTCATCATATTCTCCCATTGCATTGGGCAAACCCGCATTCGGATAGGCTGATACATAACAGGAAGCTATCTGCGATAACTCTTCGATATGCGGCCTCATTTCTTTTGCTCCTAAAGCACAATTCAATCCTATACTTAAAGGTTTTGCATGCGCAACAGAAGTATAAAATGCTTCAAGCGTTTGCCCGCTCAATGTTCTTCCTGAAGCATCGGTAATAGTTCCACTAATCATGATAGGGAGAGTCCCCTCTAAATCTCCCCCGGTGGAGGAGACTTTCGCAGAGTCTTTGTGATCTCTGAAGTATTTTTTAATAGCGAATATGGCAGCCTTTGCATTTAAAGTATCAAAGATTGTTTCTATCAACAGCAAATCCACACCGCCATCAACAAGGCCACTTACCTGTTCGTAATAGGCCGCAACTACTTCATCAAACGTAACTGCACGATAACCGGGATTATTTACATCGGGAGAAAGTGATAATGTTTTATTCAATGGTCCGATAGCACCTGCAACAAATTTTGGGCTACTGCTTTTTTTCTCAGTATTGTATTCTTCAATAGCCTTCCTTGCGCATTTTGCGGCTGCTACATTCAGCTCGTATGCGAGAGATTGCATTTCATAATCTGCCATTGCGATAGCAGTACTGCTGAATGTATTGGTTTCAATAATATCCGCACCTGCCTCCAGGTATTTTTTGTGTATTTCGGTAATGATTTGCGGTTGAGTAATACAAAGCAAATCATTATTGCCTTTTACATCGAGGTGCCAGTCTTTAAAACGTTCGCCACGATAGTCAGCTTCTTTCAGTTTATATTGCTGAATCATGGTGCCCATGGCGCCATCAATAACAAGAATGCGTTCTTTGAGTATGTCGCGAATAGATTTCATAATACCAGCCTCCTCCCGACCTCCTCCGAAGGAGGAGGCCAACGGCGCTCAGCCCTCGCTATAAGGAAAGTCTTTTTTATTGTCGAACGTGTATTTATAGATTATGAGGATTACAGAACGTATAAGTGTGCGACGCAACTAAAAATGATAGTAGCTATAAAGCTGACTTCATAATCATTATCAAACTATAAACGTTGGGAAAACCAAGTGAGGTTTTTGTCGACGTTTATTAGTTCAATCAAGGCCGAACAATAAACAAATCCGCCTGTAATCAGGGTGCGAAGTTAATGGAATAGTATGGAATGTTCAAATTGCCTGTTTGATTATTAACACGGCTTAATGATTGACATACTTTTCTACGGGAAGACGGTTTTGCAGGCTTCTAGCAAGGGTCATTTCATCTGCATATTCCAACTCGCCGCCAAATGCGATGCCCCGGGCAATGGTGGTAACGCGAATAGTGAGGGGCAGCAGTTTTTTCTGTATATAATAGATGGTGGTATCACCTTGTATGTTGGGGTTCAATGCAAAAATGAGTTCTTCTGTTTTTTCCTTTTGAATGCGATGAACCAGGGATTCAATATTCAATTGATCGGGGCCGATACCATCCAATGGTGAAATAATGCCGCCGAGAATATGATAGGTGCCGCTATATTGCTGCGTGCTTTCAATGGCGATTACGTCGCGGATGCTTTCTACCACGCAAATCATTTCCTGCTTGCGCATACTATTGGCGCAGATAGAACAGATATCGCCATCTGCCACATTGAAGCAGCGCTGACAAAACTTTATTTCGCTGCGCATACGGGATATCACATCGCTGAATTGCTGTACACCGCCTTTTTCCTGCTTTAATAAATGCAATACGAGGCGTAGCGCTGTCTTTTTACCAATACCCGGCAATTTCGCAAATTCATTGACCGCATTTTCCAAAAGTGATGAAGAAAACTGCATATTGCGAAGGTAAGCGGAGTGCTTAAACTAACCTGATTTTATTCGTAGGGGTTTGTAGTTCTATTGTTTCGCCGTGGTTGTTGTCCGGGCCTGTTTTGTTGTTGTTGCTGTTGTCCCTGTTGTGCACGAGGGGGAGGCGCTACAGCATTTAAGTCACGTTCATAATCATTTTCCCAATTGGGTTTTACAGTGATGGGTAATGCAATAGGATGTACTAATTCCGGTTGTTTCTTTGTTCCAAAGAACACACCCGGATCCCATGTTCCGTTTTTATTGTTATCGTATAATATGCGCAATTGGTAATCACCGGGTTTGAATACCGCCCTGAAAAAATCAGGCGTTGTTAATACGGCCGAGTCTACAATATTTTCACCCTGAACAAAAAGTACAACCGGGTTTTTCGCCATATCAATATTGCGGAAGCGCAGCTTTACAGAACCATAATCAGTAGTTTTTTTACTGGCGAAACTAATCGTGTCTGATTTCAACAATTTATTGCCGAGTGTATCAGCAGCGAATTCCTTATCAAGGATCAGGTGATATTCTGTGCCGGGTTTCCAGGTATAGTTTAATGTTACTTTCTTTTTTGTACTATCCTGTGTAAAACTATATCCTGTTACCGGCGTAAAAGAAGAGTCGCTGGCGAATACAACTTTTGTTGTATCAAATGTTTTCAGCGGTACATCAAAATTCATTTCAAATTGTGATAATAAATCCTGTTGATTCCCTTCCAGGCTGGTACGCATGATTAGCCTTTTTTCTTTGGATGTCTGGCCTCTTCTCGGTGTTGTTGCAGTAGTTGGCGCACCTTCATTATCCGGAAATGCATACAATGTTATTAGAGCGGTATCGCCACTCATTACTGCAGAATCTTTAAAAGCAAATAACTGATCCCGGCCACTGAAACGATAGCTGCTTGATTCATCTATAGCATAGATGGCGAATGTATCTTTTGGTAGGTTGTGAAACACAAAATTACCATTGCGATCAAGCTTAGTTGCGTACCGTGGTTTTTCTTTTACAATTGCAGAATCAGTCATGTTTGTATGGAGCATCACCATAAGTGTGGTGTCCGTACTCCCATCTTTTGCCATTATCACTTTGCCGCGTAATGTCAGCGAGTCGAAATAATTACCAGTAGTAAAAATGTAAGAGAAGTTTTTTAAAATATTTGCTTCGTTGATATCACGGATGGCATTTCCGAAATTGAATGTATATGTTGTATTGGGTTGAAGGGTGTCTTTCAGTTTTATAAGTATTGAACTGAGTTTCTTTTCAACAACAGGCATCACTTTTGGTATTGGCGATACCAGCAGATTTTTTTGTACTTCCTGTATGTCTATGTATTCGTCGAAAGAGATGGTAATGCGGTTGTCTTTAAAATTTTTTGAAGAATCTTTTGGATTCATATTTGTGACCACAGGCGGTAATGAATCCCTTGGGCCGCCAGCAGGAGGAATAATGTTGGCGCAGCCGGCAGAAATCAGAACTAAGATTGGCAGGATTAAAAGGATTATGAGGAAAAAAAGGAATAGTCGTTTCATGTGTTTTATACCACTAAAGGTGCAAATATAGAACTACAGGGAGAACTAAGATTTTTTGAGCCAAAAGATAAGAACTAAGATTGGTGAGATTTAACAGATTATGGGGAAATTGGACGATGATTTTTTTAAGCTATTTTACCAGTTGTTTCCGAATTTCCCTTTTAATCCCCAAAATCATTCAAATCATAGTTCTGTTCTTCTTCTTCATGCAGTTTTATTTCCAGCTTATTTGTCTTTACAAAATTGCACCAATGGCAATCTTCCTTGCCACAGCCGGTATAGAAGTCACGATCCTGTATTTTTTGCCAGGTATTTTTTATTTGTTCGGTAACGGTTGTGATATCGGCTGGAGTAATCACTACTTTTTCTTTTCTGTATTTTTTCTTTTTATCGGGTTCTATAAAATCAAATTCCGCGCTTACTACTTTCCAGTCTTTAGCATCATAATTATCTACAAGTATTTTATAAAATACAGCCTGCCGCCAGTAATCACCGCCATTCGGTTCTTTTTCATGAGGCCCTTTTAATTTGGCCATTGCCTTATCCGGGTCGCCGGTTTTGTAATCCACTACATTCACTGATTTACCATCGAACTCAAGCTTGTCTAATTTCCCTTTTAAGGGTACGTCTTTCACTACCACGTTCCTGATGTTGCGTTCAATAGCTACGATTTTATTAAAAGATTTGATATAGGTATCATAATAATTGCTCAATACTTCCTGTCCATATTCTAACCGGCGATCAAACTGTTCTTTGGTAAAACTTTCACGGTGGCGATGCATGTACCATTCAAAATCTTTTATAAACGTTTCTTTAGTGCCAAACTGGTTAGCTTCATTTTTCTGCATTTTTGAAAACAACTGTTCCAGTGCAAAGTGAACGGATGATCCGAATTCTGTTGCCTCATTTTTCGGAGAAGGAATGCGAACAAGATTTTTGAAGTAAAACTCCAATGGGCATTTAAGATAATTATTCAGGGCTGTTACATTCATTACAAACTTATCCAGCAGGCGGCCAATATATTCTTCTTCTATTTTTGCAATCTCTGGTTTTAGTAAAGTGTCGAAATGCAATGCTGAAAAAGTAGTAACAACATCTTTATCCAGTATTATTTTTTCTACAGGCAACTGCTGTTTATCCTGTATTTCTGCGATAAACATGGACGGTTCCAATTCCTTGCCATCGTTTTTATATTTACTATAGGAGATAAATAGATATTGCTCCGCTCTTGTTAGTGCCACATAAAACAGGCGTCGCAATTCTTCATCTTCAGAGGCATTAGACTGCGATGCAAATATGGTATCGGGCATTTTGTATCCACCTCCCGGCTTTCGCTTCTTTTCCCATGATGCTGCATTGCAACCAGCGAGAAACACGTATTCAAATTCCAATCCCTTGGAGCCATGAGCAGTTAAAAGATTAACGCCTTTATCGCTACCGCTTACTTCCGCTAATGGTAACCTGATTTCTTCTTTTTCCATTACGTCAATCAATGCAACGAGTTCCTGCAGGTTGAGAAACGGATTGCGCCGGGTTTCATCTTTTACAAAATCAAAAAGGCTTGTCAGTATTTTTAATTGCCAGTGCTTATCCGGACTCTGCATAATAGTAGTGAGTACACCCGCTTCACGTATGATATTCTCAAACAGTTGTTGAAGTGTTACATTGGGTACATCTCCAATCAATTTTTCTAAAATGGCCGAGGCTTTTTTTAGTCCATCATTTATTCCCTGTGAGAAAAGATCTTTCGGAACTTCATTGCTTTTGTCAATCAGTAATTGACGGATAGAAGTTTTATTTTCACCAAATTGTTTTTCGGCAACCTGCATACTTACTTTGGCTATTTCAATAGGTGGAATGTGAAACCAATCGAAGTGTAATATTTCAAAAAGCATTTCATCTCCACCGGTAGCTGTATCATGCTCTGCTGCGAGATATCGTAAAACAAGAACAATTTTTTGTGCTAACGGTAATTCAAGAATGTTCAAACTCCGCTTGCTGTATACAGGCAGGTTGAGTAGTTTGAAGTATTGCGCCAAATCTTCGCCGTATTTATTTTCTTTATAAATAACAGCGATGCGTCCTGGCTGTACATCCTGCGCCAGCAACTGTTGTATGCGATGCGTAATGCCAATCATTTCATGCCGGGGCGATTCATACTCCAGCAATACGGGATGATGTGTAAGCTGATTGATTTTAGTATTACTGGATCGCAGATCTTTTGTAAGTCCTTCAATTTTTTTTACTAATCTTTCCTGATTACGATCGATCAGTGACTTGGAAACATTGAGTATTGGTTGTGTTGAACGATAATTGCTGGTCAATACCACCGTCATCAGTGATTCCTGGTAGTTGTCAGCAAACTCAGTCATGTTTTCTACGTTCGCACCCTGGAAACGATAGATGCTCTGATCATCATCTCCTACAACAAATACATTCGGTTTGTCCCAGTAATTGATTAATAATTCCACAAGCCTGTTCTGTGTGCCGCTTGTATCCTGGTATTCATCCACCAGTATGTATTGAAATCGCTCCTGGTAATTGGCCAAGAGGTTTTTGTTTTCTTCAAATGCTTTAATGACCCAGTTGATCATATCATCAAAATCATAGCGATTTCTTTTGCGCATCACCGACTGAAACCGATCAAACTCATTAACCGCTGCACGCAATTTTTCCATCTTTTCCGTTTCTTCTTCTATCTTATCTTTCTTAATATCGCCTGCATTAAATTCCTTGTATTTTCTTTTGTAAATAAATTCATCGCGGGTAGGTAGTTCGCTGATGTATTGATCAATACGCTGGTTGATATAGGCGCTTGTCCAGCCTTCCCGTTTCATATTGCTGAAAAGTGTGTCAAGGCTTTTTATTTCAAAGTATACATCACCACGGTATCTTTTCAACGGGTGGTTTTTGGGAAATGAATCAATCAGCTCTTTAAAGAATTGAATTTTCTCCAGTTCTGATACCGGGTCCATTGCTGTTTTTTCAAACAGGGATAAATTTTCCTGTATTACATCATTGCAGAAAGCATGGAAAGTATAAATGTTAACCTTATAAGCATCGGGCCCTATAAACTGTAGCAATCTTTTGCGCATCGCTACTACACCTGCATCTGTATAGGTGAGACAAAGAATATTATCCGGCGTAGCGTCTGTATCCAGTAAAATTTTCCCGATACGGCTGGCCAATATCTGCGTTTTACCTGTTCCCGGTCCTGCGATAACCATTACCGGACCTTCGATAGTGTCAACTGCTTTGCGTTGCTGATCATTCAGCTTATTATACTCTTCTTTGAATTTTTGTTCCAGTTTTTCTGCGTAAAAAGACATTTGTCAAAGGTAAGAGAGAAGTTGGGAAGTCGGGTGTCGGATGTCGGATGTCGGATGTCGGATGTCAGGAGAGTTTGAGGATTTATAAAGTTCAAGAAAATACATCGGCTGATTATAAAATGTATTGGCTTAAATTGATTTTTATTTGTACCACGATGTCTAAAGTCTACTCCTTCAAAAAAGTACAATTGATTCCTGCTTCTATTGAGAAAGCATGGGATTTCTTTGCTACTCCTGTTAACCTTGTGCATATAACACCCGCTAATATGGGCTTTAAGTTAAAAGCAGAATTTACTGCTGCGAAAATGTATCCAGGTCAAATCATTGAGTATACCGTTAAACCGCTTTTCGGTATTCCTATGTACTGGATGACGGAGATAACCCATATAGAGGACAAAAAGTATTTCGCAGATGAACAACGCTTTGGACCCTATAGCTTATGGCATCACGAACATCATTTCAGGGAAATACCTAGTGGTGTGGAAATGACGGATCTTATTTACTATAAAATACCTTACTGGTTTATCGGTGATATTGCCAATACCTTGTTCGTAAAGAACAAACTCAATGATATTTTCGATTACCGCTACAGGAAGATAGAAGAATGGTTTGGCAAATGGCCGTTTGAAAGAAAATAGGGTAATTGTTTTTTTATCAATTCTTTTGTTTCATGCTTAGACCTCACCCCAACACCTCTCCATGTGGAGAGAGGGCTTGAGACCCTACATCCAAAAAGCAACAATAGCGGTATCCAATTCCTGGCAGGTATAAAAAACAAAAAAGGAAATCATCCCGATTTCCTCTTAATCTCTTTAATCCAATTAGTCACTAACCCGGCATTCTCGGTATATACTTCTCAATCTGTTTTATCTGGTCTACTATCTGCGGTGTAGTTGGCTTTAATGCTTTAGCCTTTCTGAAAAAATCTTTTGCAGCGCGAAATTCTCTTTTGTTCATCATGATGCTGCACATCTGCAAGTAAGCAGCAGCCTCATTTTCTTTATCAGGCAATCCTTTACGGATAGCCTGGCGTATATAGCTCTCCGCTTGTTTAAGATCATTTTTCTGCATGGCAATCATTCCCATCTGCAGCATGCTGGCGCCTTCGGCTTCTTTCATTGGCATACCGAGGTCGAGGCCTTTCTTCATCATTTTCTCTGCGCCATCAAAGTCCTGCTTCATCATCGCTATGTTACCCTTAAGGGTGTAATACACAGAACGGATCGGCTTGTATAGCAGGTTGGGAAATTTGATAGAATTCAACACTTTTTCGGCGCCTTCCATATCGCCACTTTCCATGTATTCCTGTATCAGGCGGAGCGGACCAAAAAAGAAATGTCCGAAAATCAAAATAACACCCACAAAGTATAATGGAAAAGAAGGCCAGAAACTGGTGAGGTAATTTGCCAGGGCTCCCAGCAACACCAATGCGATACCCAACGGAAGCCTGTACTTAATGACTAAATTGTAAAATTTCATATCCCGGAATTGAGGGCTGCAAAGATAAGGCCGGGGATAGCAAGTAAAAATTAAAAAGTAAAAAGTGAAAAGCTGCGGCCTGGAGCATTTCCATAAGGCTACCGCTCCCGTCAGAAGCTATTTTTTACTTTTTAATTTCACTATTGTCTTGCATCATTAATCTCTATCCAATAACCATCAGGATCAGTAAAATAGATCTGTTTTACACCATCAACCCGGTTGGTCCAGGTATTTTTTTCACCAGTCCAGCTTTCAAATGGTATATTGTTCTTTTTCAATA
>JAEUVI010000106.1 GCA_016787105.1 Chitinophagaceae bacterium
GGAACTTAGATCGTAGAATTATTTTTTAATAGAGAAGTTAATGAGTACAGTAAAGAAATATTTGAGTTTAATAAAGTTTTCGCATACAATTTTTGCAATGCCTTTTGCATTGATTGGTTTTTGTTTAGGATTATTTTATTATTCCGACTATGCAGTTTCTGTTGTTCCGGGCTGGCATACTACTATTTACGATCCACAATTAAGAAGTTTTGGTTTTCCATTTGATGATAAATGGGATTTCTTAAAAAAGTTTATTCTGGTTGTTCTTTGCATGATCTTCGCACGCAGCGCTGCTATGTCTTTCAATCGTTATCTTGATAGAAGTTTTGATGCGAAAAACCCCAGAACTGCTATACGGGAAATACCATCTGGAATTTTAAATGCGAATAGCGTTTTGCTTTTTACCAGAGTCAATTGCCTGTTGTTTGTTGCCTGTACGTTTTTTATCAACCGGATTTGTTTTTATTTATCACCTGTCGCTTTATTTGTATTACTTGGGTATAGTTATACAAAACGTTTTACACCGCTCTGTCATTTAATACTGGGATTGGGATTGTCACTGGCGCCGATAGGAGCATATCTTGCGGTTACAGGAAGATTTTCATTGTTGCCATTGCTTTTTTCTTTCGCGGTTATCTTCTGGGTAAGTGGCTTTGATATTATCTATGCATTGCAGGATGAAGAGTTTGATAAATCCCAAAAATTGTATTCCATACCCGCTTCTCTCGGAAAGACAAAGGCATTGCGTGTTTCTGAGTTGTTGCATGTATTGAGCGCCGGCTGTGTAATCTTCGCTGGTTATTACGGTAGCTTTGGCTGGTTGTACTGGATTGGTGTTGCTGTATTTTGCGGCATGCTCATTTACCAGCACTCCATTGTAAAACCAAATGATTTGCGTAGAGTGAACCTTGCATTTATGACTGCGAATGGTATAGCTTCGGTAGTGTTTGCTGTATTCGTAATCGCCGACCTTTTTATAAATTAAAAATTAAAAGTCAAAATCAGATTCAGGTAGAATAGGACGCCTTTTTTACTTTTTACTTTTTACTTTTGATTTTATGCCTCGTATTCTTTCTATCGATTATGGACTTAAAAGAACCGGTATCGCCGTTACAGATCCATTGCAGATAATAGCTACCGGTTTAACAACGGTTGAATCAAAGCAGCTAATTCCTTTTCTGAAAGATTATTTTTCAAAGGAAACCGTTGAGCTGATAATTATCGGCGAACCTAAGAACTGGGATGATACAGATACACATGCTACGCCATTGGTAGAAAAGTGTATCAAAGATTTGCAAAAGAATTTTCCTGTAATGCCTATTAAAAAAGTGGATGAACGTTATACATCCAAAATGGCAAAGGACTCCATGTTGGAAATGGGCCTTAAAAAGAAAGATAGGCGCAATAAAGCACTGGTAGATGAAATAGCCGCGACAATTATGTTGCAGGATTACCTGCGTTCAATCAGTTGATTTTTCTTTGAACCACATAGGGTATAATAGACATAAGAGAAACATAGTTCTCCAGCCTGTCGATAGATAAAATTTATCTATGCGTTAATCTATGTTCTTTGTTTTTATTGTGGTTCAACCCGGATTGGCTGATAAATGAATATGAGTTAAATTTGCAACTTGGTTCTCCTTAAACTTTAAAAGAAAATTAGTCAACTTGATTTTACCAATAGTAGCTTACGGGCATCCCGTTTTAAGAAAAGTAGCGACAGATATTACGCCTGATTATGCTAATCTTTCGAAATTGATTGCTGATATGTGGGATACCATGTATGGCAGCAGCGGGGTAGGGCTTGCGGCTCCGCAAGTAAATAAAGATATCCGCCTGTTTGTGATAGATACGGAACAAATGTTCAGCAACATGGAAGATGATGAAAAAGGACGCTATGCCGATGCCCCGGGAGTGAAGCAGGTATTTATCAATGCTCATATAGAAGAATTGGATGGTGAAGAATGGCCTTACAATGAAGGCTGCCTGAGTATTCCTAAAATAAGAGAGGATGTGACGCGGTATGAAACAGTAACATTGAAATATGTGGATGAAAACTTTGAAGAGCATGTTAAAACATTCCGGGGCCTTACTGCGAGGGTTATTCTGCACGAATACGATCACCTGGAAGGAAAACTGTTCATTGATTATGTTTCTCCCTTGAAGAAAAAATTGATGAAAGGAAAACTGGATGATATTTCAAAAGGCAAAATAAACGTGGACTACCGGATGCTGTTTCCAAAGAAATAGCCAATGAAGCTACTATTCCTATTTTTTGTTTCATTATCACTGACTGTGCATCTCTCCGCGCAGGAAGATTCTCTCGATAATGAAAGGTTATCCCAAATGATAAATCTTTCAGAAGTTATCATTCGCTCTGATATCAATGTTCCGAAATTTATTGAGCGTGTAAAAAACGATACAACATTTTACAAGGCATTTAAGACATTGCATATTTTAGGTTATACTTCTTTAAACGATATCCGTATGTCGGATAAAAAAGGAGGGTTGAAAGCATCACTCAGCAGCAGGACAAAACAAAATGTGAATGCCGGCTGCCGCACCATGGAAGTATTGGAAGAAACAACCGCTGGTGATTTTTATGATGATGATAAAAATTACAACTATTATACAGCTGAACTATATGCTGGTTTATTTTTAACCAAAGGAAAAATCTGTGGA
>JAEUVI010000142.1 GCA_016787105.1 Chitinophagaceae bacterium
CCGTCGGCTGTTGTTTCACCGGGTTTTATGCCGAGCTTATCGTGAATATATTTTACAATATCATCGCTGCCGTTCAGCATGCAAGGGCCCGTCTGGCATACTTCAAATAAATATTTGCCAACAGGTTTTAAATTGTACATACTATAAAACGTAGCGACTTCATACACTTCAATCGGCTCGATGCTGAGTAAAGACGCTACATAATCCATTGCCTCGCTGCTGAGCCAGCCGCCAAATTCCTGCTGCGCTAAATGCAATACAGGAATTACCGCGCTCTTCTGCTTTCCCTGCGGATAGCGGGCGATGATTGATTCAACCTCTTTTAATTTTTGTTCTGAAAAAACCATAATCTTATTTCAGATTTTAGATTTCAGATTTTTGATTGACTGCAAATCTGCAACCGTCAATCTCCAATCCGCAATTCTTTTAAGCATCCATTTCTCCCGCAATCAAATTCAAACTACTCATTACAATAATCGCATCACTAAGCATTGCATCTTTAGTCAGTTCCGAATAGGCCTGGTAATAAATAAAACAAGGCCTGCGGAAATGCAAACGATAAGGCGCACGGCCTCCATCACTGATAAAATAATAACCTACTTCACCATTCGCCCCTTCTATGGAATGATACACTTCGCCTTTTGGCATATCAATTTCACCCATGATGATTTTGAAATGCCATATAAGGGCTTCCATCTTTGTATATACGTCTTTCTTCTTTGGCAAATAATACTCCGGTACATCCGCATGGTATATCTCCGCTTCGGCTCCTTTGAATTGTTCCAGCTTCTGCATTGCCTGTTTTATCAGGCTGAGGCTTTGCCACATTTCTTCATTGCGTACTAAAAAACGATCATAACAATCGCCTGTGGTACCTACCGGAATAGTAAATTCAAAATCTTCATAGCTGCTGTAAGGATTCTGAATACGTACATCATAATCCACACCTGCAGCACGGAGATTGGGACCCGTGAATCCGTAATTCAAAGCTCTGTCAGCACTGATAGGACCAGCACCAATCGTACGCTCCATAAATATCCGGTTGCGGGTAAAAAGATTTTCAAACTCTTTCAATACAGCAGGATATTCATCGAGGAATTTATTTATTTTCTGAAAAGCGATATCGTTGAAATTCCTTTCAAACCCACCAATACGACCGATATTTGTTGTTAACCGCGAGCCGCATATCTCTTCATAAATTTCGTAGATCAATTCGCGGTATTGCATCACGTACAGAAAGCCCGTATAAGCGCCGCTATCCACCCCTACAATTGAATTACAAATCAAATGATCAGAAATACGCGCTAGCTCCATGATGATAACACGTAGATAGTCGACACGCTTTGGAGTTTTTACACCCAACAGTTTTTCGCAAGTCATATGCCAGCCCATATTATTGAGCGGAGCGGAGCAATAGTTCAACCTGTCAGTAAGTGGTGTAATCTGGTATAACGGTCTGCGTTCAGCGATTTTTTCAAAAGCCCGATGGATATAACCTACTGTTTGGTCTGCGGAAACAATACGTTCTCCATCAAGTTCTAGAATATTCTGAAACACACCGTGGGTTGCCGGGTGCGTTGGCCCCAGGTTGAGTGTGGTAGTTGTTTTTTCTATACTTCCTTCCGGTAGTCTTATATGTTGCTCAGACATAAATCAAATTAAAATTGCCTAAACGATTTCCTGTCCTTCGTTATGTTTTTCCGATTCCGCTATCGTTCCGTGCTGTGTTTTTTCTGTTCCAAATCCAATCGTTCCTCCCCTGCCAAACATTTCATCATCCTTATCGGTACGGCTCTGATCTTCCAGCGGGTATTCCTTACGCAAAGGGAAATAATCCATCTCATCCACGTTCAGTATCCGTTTCAGGTTAGGATGACCAATAAAATTTATTCCGTAAAAATCATAGGTTTCTCTTTCCTGCCAGTTGGCTGAAGAAAAAAGACCCGTTGCTGTAAAAATATCAGGCGTATTAATATCCGTAAACACTTTGAATCGGATGCGCACATTATCCACGAGGTTATGCAAATGATAAACGACGCCTAATTCTTTTCCTTTATTATCCGGAAAATGCACGCCGCATAAATCAGTCATAAAGCGAAACTTCAATACCTCATCATCAAATAAGAAATTCAGCACTTTTAGGTTGAGTTCCTTCGGCGCTTCAAAAGTGAGCATACCATAAGGCTCTTCAAAACCGGTAAGTTGATCACCGAATTTTTCAATCAGCTTTGTCTTTATTATATCATTCGTCAGACTCATAAAATCAAAATTCAAAACTAAAAAGTAAAAAAAACAAGAGCCTTTCCTTTTTCATTAGCCGCTTTTGTCTTTTGAATTTTTACTTTTTAATTCTTTATTGTATTCCATAACTTTCAAGCAGCGCCTTGTACTGTTCGCTGCTTCTTCTGCGCAGGCTTTCTTTACCTACGAGATCCTGTATTCTAATCACACCGTCAATAATAGCTTCTGGTCGTGGAGGGCAGCCCGGCACATATACATCTACCGGTACTACCTGGTCTATTCCTTGCAACACGCTATATGTATCAAAAATACCTCCGCTTGAGGCGCAGGCTCCCACTGCAATTACCCAGCGTGGTTCAGCCATCTGCAGGTAAACCTGCTTAACAACGGGGCCCATTTTTTTAGCAATGGTTCCCATCACCATCAGCAAGTCGCACTGGCGTGGAGAAAAGCCTACCCGCTCGCTGCCAAACCTGGCCAGGTCATAATGCGCACCCATCGTAGCCATGAACTCAATACCACAGCAGGATGTAGCAAACGGTAAAGGCCAGATTGAATTTTTTCTTGCCAACCCAATCACTTTATCTAATGATGTGGCAAAAAATCCTTCACCCTGGTGGCCTTGCGGCATTTCAGCCATGCTGATATCTGAAACCAGTGGCTTTTGATGTATGTTATATGATACAGGACGAGACATAATACCCCCACCCCCTGAAGGGGAGTTAAAAATCATTTTCTTAAATGATTTTGTTATAAATCAAATCTGTTTGTAACAGTGAAACAAATCAATAATAAGAACTGTTTAGCCTGAATTCCCCTTTAGGGGATAGAGGCTATTCTTCCCAATCCAGCGCACCTTTCTTTATTATGTAAATAAATCCACACAAAAAGAAACCTACGAACATTAATACTGCCCAAAAACCACTCCATCCCAAATCTTTAAAATTTACAGCGTAGGGATAGAAAAAAATCACTTCTACATCAAATAGTACAAACAATATTGCGGTGAGGAAGTATTTTATAGCCATGGGTTGGCGTGCGTCGCCATGTGTTTCAATACCACTTGCAAAAGTTTCTAACTTATCACTTGTTTTTCTTTTAGGTCCGAGCAGATGGGTAAGAACCATCAGGAGCACAACAAGCCCGACAGCAAATATTACCTGTATAGCTACCGGCAGGTAACTGTCAGCGTTGGATGTGGATATATTGGCCTGGAGTAAATGCAGCATAATTTTTTACTCTAACGGCAAAAATAAGGCAGCAACAGGAAACTACCTTATAAATTATAGCTTGAAAACTTTTTATTAATGAATTGATTTAAAACAAAATCCCCGGTTATTCAAGCCGGGGATTTTCTTAATATATGAGTTATTTTATTTTTATTTTTTTGCCGCCGTGCTTTTACTTTTATCCGCTTCCGGCTTTATCATTGATGAAGGCTTATTACCTGCTGGTCGGGCGCCCTTTACGGGCTTGCTCAACTGCTCTTTTATTCCCAGCAAATTTGCATTGGTAGGATCAACTTCCAATCCTTTATCAATAAAATATATAGCTGAGTCTCTATCTTTTTTGGTGTTATTATAAATCTGGGTCAGATAAATACTCGCCCGAACCGCCTGTGATTTAAACCTTTCTTTATTTGCAGGCATGCCTGCTATTTCAAGCGTTTTCTTAAACGAGTTTACTATTTTGGTAACATAAGGCTCTTTTTCCAAAGCAGCAGTATCCATTGCTGTATTGGTAATTCCGCCCCAATAGTATCCATAAATGCTATCAGGATAGTTCTTGTTATAAGTATCAAACACTGTGTCGGCCTGGGGGTAAAGTCCGCCCTGGTAATATGTATAACCGGCATTGAAAAGATCATTATTATAAGGATCTTTACGTGTTTTGTAAAGCATCAGGTATAATGATGCCTGCATTTCCTTATTGCCTTTGGTCTTTGCATTTTCAATTGACTCCTGCAGCAGGTCTATTTTATTCTTATAAATAGTATCTGCCGCAACTGCTTTTTCAAGCAACCTGATAACTGTGGCATTATCTGCGCCTAAAGAACTTTCAATCTGGGCCTGGAATACAATGTCTTGAGGACCTACTTCTTCGTCTGATGCTTTTGCAAAATATGTATCCAATGCTTTTTTTGCTGACAATGTATCGCCGGCATCTGCATATGAATAAGCAAGTAATTTATATACCCGTGGCCTTGTATTGTCACCTGCTTTTGAAATAATACCATTTAATGTATTAATGGCCCCTTTATAATCTTTATTAATCCACGAGTTTTGTGCAAGGAAAAAATCGTTCTGCACATCAGGATCTGAACTCGCTATATACTGCTTTGCGTAATTATCAGCTTCAGCAAATTTTTTACGATAGAAATTGTAATAATATAGCTCATAGTATGCTGGTGCAAATTTTGGATCTATCGCAATCGCCTTTTTCAGATCTTCAAGATATACTTCCCAGTTTTTCTGGGTATAATATATCATCGCGGTACGATACTGCGCCCTTGCCAAAGCAGGGTTAACGGTCAGCGCTTTCTGGTAGTTGGTTACTGCACCACTTCCATCATGAGCTTTCCTGTATGCATCACCGAGGTTCAGCAGAATATCCGCATTCTTAGGATCCCTTTCGGCAGCAATTTTCAGTTTTTCAATACCATAAGCGATATCGGCTGTTTTTGCCTTGCTATCTGCACTGGCGCGTCCTATTGCATTTAACACGTTAGGATCATCTCCTTTTTTTCCCTTACTGGCAGTAATAGCCGCTTCAAAACGCTGGCGTGCTTCGTTGTTTTTGCCTTCAATTAAATCTACATGACCCCTGCCCGCAAGTATTAATGGGGCATTGCCGTTTGTAGTTAATGTTTTATCATACAACTGGCGTGCGGCATTTACATCATTCAATGCAATAAATGTCTGACCGAGCCAGTAAATCGCGTCAAGATTATTGGGATTGGCAGCAATCAATTTTTCAAAAACTGCTTTAGCGCTCTGATCCCTGTCAGCGTAAAGATTATTAATACCTTCCGGTAATGATTGTGCTGATAACTGTGCTGTGCTGAAAAAACCAGCTATCATCATCACTGCAATCGAAATTTTCTTCATTTGTCTTAACACTTTTAGTAGTTGTAAATATAAACAGTTCTTTTATTCCTCCCTCAACCTGATTGGCCTCCTCGAAAAATCTTTTTGCATCGGCGCCAGGTATGCCCTTTTAAAAATTAATTGTCCTTGTTCCCCGCTTACAAAACTTGCGAATCCATGCCCCAGGCCATTGTTTCTTTCTTTTAGTATATATACCAAATCACGTACCAACGGGTAACGAAGGGTAAATATCGTAGCCGGGCCGGGCTGTACAAATTTGTTTTTTGCATCGCTTCTTTCCAACCGGGCTATTTTTATTTTT
>JAEUVI010000182.1 GCA_016787105.1 Chitinophagaceae bacterium
GCATTTTCCACATATAGTTGGTAATGCTTTTAAGCCAGAGTATGATAAAATAAGATGGAGAAACAACGAAAAGGAATTTGACGCATGGTGCAATGCTGTAACCGGTTACCCGATAGTAGATGCAGGCATGCGCCAGCTGAATGAAACAGGATATATGCACAACCGTGTAAGAATGATAGTAGCAAGTTTCCTGACAAAGCATTTATTAATTGATTGGCGATGGGGCGAAGCTTATTTTGCAAAAAAATTGCTGGACTTTGATCTCGCTGCAAATAACGGTGGCTGGCAATGGGCTGCTGGTTCCGGGTGTGATGCTGCTCCTTATTTCCGAATATTCAACCCTTACCTGCAGACAAAAAAGTTCGATCCCGAATTGAAATACGTCAGGAAATGGGTACCGGAGTTTGAAGAATTAACTTACCCTCAACCGATAGTAGATCATGAAATGGCAAGAAAAAGATGCCTCGAAGTATATACTGCTGCGCTAAAGAAATAAATCTGATATAGTGTCAACGCTCTTGTTGCTGATTGAACTGTATACTTTATTTAATTCCCTGATCGCTTGTTTGCCAATACTTCCCAAATCAATGGAGTAGTTGTTTACATAAAGGTCAATGTGCTTTCGCATTACGTCTTCGCTCATTTCCTGCGAATGTTGTTTTACAAATTCGCTGATATGAGGATATTTGGAGAAAGAAAACTCAAGACTCTTGCGAATTAAATTGTTTACTTGTTCCGCAATTTTTTTATCAATATTCCTTTTGATGGCAATGCCGCCGAGCGGAATAGGAATATTCATTTGTTCTTCCCAGTACTGTCCCAGATCAATTACTTTATGCAAACCTTTTTGCTGGTAAGTAAACCTGTTTTCATGAATGATAACACCCAGTTCTGTTTCTCCTTCTGTTACGGTGTCTTCAATTTTTGAAAATAAAAGCGGTTTTTTATTTTTTGCACCAGGATATGCAAAGCTTAATAGAAGGTTTGCCGTTGTATTAATACCCGGTATTGCGATAGTTGCTTGTTGAATATCGGTGGTTGAATATTGCTTGTTTTCTTTTGCTATCAGTAATGGTCCAACACCTTTTCCCAACGCACTTCCTGCGTTCAGCAATACGTAATTATTCAGTGATTGAAAAAAAGCAGGGAAACTGAGTTTGGTAATATCCAGTTTGTTCTCGAGTGTCCATCTGTTGAGTGTTTCCACATCATCCAGCACAACATCAAATTCAAATCCACCTGTGTCTATTTTTTTATTTACCAGTGCATCAAAGATGAAAGTGTCATTAGGACAAGGAGAAAAGCCAAGTGTTAATTTCAAGTTGTTTGATTTATACTAATGAGGATAACAATTTTATCAATTCATTGTTCAGGTTGATAATGGAGTCCTGCATATTCCATTTTTGCTTATTTCTTTCTGCGATATAATTACTTACACTCCTGATTTGCACAAAAGGAACATTTTCCATCAGGCAGGTATAGTGCAGTGCTGCACCTTCCATCGATTCTACTACAGGACTGAAAGCATTTTTGTAAAATTCAACCTTTTGCTTTGCAGTAGTAATCTCATTTACTGAGATACCTCTTACAATTTTGAGTTTTGTTTTTTTCAGGTAGTCTTTATGCGGGTTTACCAGCCATCCTTTTTTATATGGAAATTGGTTTTGTGGTACCAGCTTTAGATCAAAAAGACTTTTCAATGATTTGAGTTCTATCACACTTTCGTCAGCTATGGTTTCCTGGCTGATGGCAAGAACAGAACCGAGCTGAATTTTTTTATCAAAACAACCTCCGACACCAGCCTGAATTACCAGACCCGGTTTTTTCATGCTTAAATAACGGGTAAGGTGATATGTGGTAGCAGTTAGCCCGATGCCGGTTATTAGTATATCAATATCAGCAGTTTGCAAAAGCCGCTGCTGATGCTGTAAAAGAGGAGTGAGTTCTTTATTGGTGGCCGCACAGACAAGTATATTCATAGGCCGCAAAAATATACTATCCGGTAAGCATCTGGCCGGTTTCTTACAGAATTTACTTGTTCGGCTGATGAGCCTGATGCTTATCAGTTTTACTCTTCCTGTTTTTCAATTAACTTTGCGGCTCCTTTTAAAAAGAGGGAAGAAAAGAAGCAAAAGTATGCTGTACCTCACAAGACTTGAACACTTTAACGCGGCGCATAAACTATATAATCCAAACTGGAGCAGGGAGCAGAACGATCAGATGTTTGGCAAATGCGCCAATGATAACTGGCACGGGCATAACTACGATTTATATGTTACGATAAAAGGTAATCCCGATCCCGATACAGGTTTTTTATTTGATGTAAAAAAACTGAGCATACTGATAAAAGATTACGTGATTGAAAAACTGGATCACCGTAACCTTAATCTTGACGTTGATTTTATGCAGGGCAAAATGTGCAGCACTGAAAATCTTGCTATCGGCATCTGGCAACAACTTGAACCGCATCTTCCGGCGGGTGTACAACTCCATTGTATCAAACTATATGAGACGCCGCGTATTTATGTTGAGTACTTCGGTTGATATTGTGTTGCAGTTAAGTATTGCTTTTTCCATTTATTCTTAATGATTTGATATATTCATATATCAGTAATTGAAGTATGAATATATCTGTAAGTAAAATTTTCATAGTCGCTTTTATTTTTTATTCCTGCGGCACTGCAAGATTGCCGGGAAAAGCATCCGTGTATTATTTCAGTGCATCCGGTAATGATAGTAATGATGGCAGTATTAATTCTCCCTGCAAAACCATTAGTAAATTAAATGCAATACAGCTTAAAGCCGGTGACTCTGTTTGCTTTGAAGGTGGGCAAACATTTGCGGGCAATA
>JAEUVI010000184.1 GCA_016787105.1 Chitinophagaceae bacterium
CACTTGCCAGGAAACAATCATTGTGAAAGCCAATGCGTGCATTATCTGAAAAATCGAATGCCTGTTTTTCAGATAAGGCATCGGAACCTGTACCTGCTTCCGCGCCATATACAAATTTCTGTTTCATCTGCGGCGTACGCACCTGTATCATCCTGTCTTTTGGCAATGCACTCAATAATGCCCTGAGCAAATCATTCCTGTCTTTCCAGTTTTCATCCATTATTTTTCCATTACCATTTTCAGACGCATCACCAAAGTGATCAGTATAATAATTTTCTCCCCATATACCGATAAAGCCCTGCTGCAATACTGCAATTACATCAGCATTTTTTTGCAGAATGGGCTTTAACTGTGAAATATGCTGTAGCATTATTTCCTTTGAAGCATCACCATAAGGCGGACAAATTTTTTCTTTATCGGGGCAATCGCCGCCATGTACTTTATTGGTATATGCAAACCGTATTATCATTTTCACACCGGCCTGTCTTACCATCGCGAAGTCATTATCCAACGCCGCAAGAAAAGACTCGCTCAATGGCTTATCTACAAACGTATCCAGTACGTAACCGCGGTATAATAATGTTGAGTATATAGAATAACTGGCACTGCCATGTTTTTGCATCTCTTTCCGGTCGCGGATCATTTTATCAGCGCTGAGCCCTACAAAATTTGAAGCACGTGCATCCAACGGAATATAAAAGCCCCGTTCGGGATTGGCAAAATCTTCATTGCTTTCAGTGTAAGTTATTTTTTGTTGTTGTGAGAAGGATTGGATTGAAAAATAAAAAGCAAACAAAAACAGTAAGGAAAAATATTTCATGGTACTAAGTTGTAATACTGGTTAAACTTTGAGCATTGTAATTTACCGATACAATGGTTCGCTGCGGCAGTCAATCGTTTGCAGAAATAACACATATTCTGCTTAAGCTAAAAACAAATCCGCTGCCCGGGTACTACTTGTTTGTTTTCCATCCAATATCTTTGCGAACTCCTATGTTTCATTACACTGCCACCATTTACCGAAATGCTTATTCTGGCCTGTCAAGAGGTACCTGGTTACTTTCAATTATCATGCTTATTAACCGTAGCGGTACAATGGTTGTTCCGTTCATGACACTTTATCTTACCAGCCCGGAAATGGGATATAGTGTAGCACAGGCTGGTATTGTGTTTGGATTGTTTGGCTTTGGCGCATTTTGCGGTGCATACTTTGGCGGCAGGCTTACAGATAAGATTGGTTTTTATCCGGTACAACTGATTACTTTATTCGGCGGTGGCATTTTATTTATCATATTGGGACAAATGAAACATTACGGGCTCATTTGTTTATTTACCTATCTGCTTAGCTTTATAAATGAAGCTTTCCGCCCGGCTAATTCTACCGCTATTGCATTTTACAGCAAGGAAGAAAACAGGACACGTTCTTATTCACTAAACAGGCTTGCGGTTAATCTTGGCTGGGCTGCAGGTAGCGGGCTTGGAGGTTTTGTGGCACACTATAGTTACGAATTATTATTCTGGATAGATGGGTTTACCAATATCACTGCTGCATTCCTGATGTGGTTTTTTTTGAAACCTGCAAAAGCAAGTATAGATGTTATTGCAGATAAAAAAGATGAACCCGTAAAACTTTCCGCGTACAGGGATAAAACATATCTTCTTTTTATCGGCTTAGTCACTTTATTTGGCAGTTGCTTCTTCCAGTTATTTACAAACATGCCTGTTTATTTCAAACGGGAATTACATTTCTCCGAACCATTTATAGGTTCTCTCATGGCATTAAACGGCTTGCTTATTGCCTTGATTGAAATGATATTCGTTTATAAACTGGAACGAAAAGGAAAAAATGTTTTTTTCATTACGATTGGTGTGGCTATTACCGGTGTTTCATTCCTGCTATTGAATATTCATTACGTATATATGGCTATGGCTGTTTTCATGATAATATGCGTCACATTTGGCGAAATACTTGCCATGCCATTTATGAATACTTATTGGATAGCCCGCACATCGCATGGCAACCGGGGGCAATATGCTGCATTGTATACGATGGCCTGGTCGGCTGCGCAAACACTGGGACCGATGACCGGCGCACAGGTAGCACAGGTTGCAGGTTTTTCTACGCTGTGGTGGCTTGTTGGTTTATTATCACTTTTTACTTCTCTCGCTTTTTATAGGATGTATACAAAATCGTAAATAAAAAAGCCTGTATCTGATAAAGACACAGGCGTTATAATTATTTATCCCTCTCTATTGTTTTACAAAACGCAAAGGAGCAGAAATACCATTTATCCGGAAAAAATAAATACCCGGCGCAAGGCCTTCCACATTCCATGCTGTTACCATATTGCTTCCTGCAACCGCAGCGATATTTCTTCTTTGTAATGTTTTTCCTGAACCATCAAACAATGTAATAGCAGTCGTTTCATTTCTTTCAGGTGTAAAGCGCACATTGACCATATTCCTTACAGGATTGGGATACAATTTTACCAACTCAAGTGTTGACCATTTCAATGTTTTAATCATTGAATAGGTGAATTTGCCATCCAGATCTACCTGGCGAAGACGGTAGTAGTTATTGCCATTTTCAGGATTGTTATCAATCGCACTGTAGTTTTGCGTAAGCGTTGAATTGCCCGCAGCACGAATGGTCGCTATTACTTTGAAATCTTTGCCATTGGTTGAACGTTCTACTTCGAAGCGATCACTATTGGATTCGGACTGTGTTGCCCAGTCTATTTTTACCTGCTCGCCGGATTGCTTAGCGTTAAAAAAATCGAGCCTTACCGGCAGAATGCCGCCCGGAGCAACAAAACTTGAAATAGTTAAAATTGCATTCCCTCCCTGATTATCGATCGACCTGAGTCTAACCCCAATTTCATCACCAATGCTAACTGCAAAAGAACTGGTGTATGTTCCGGATTGTATGTCACCGCCGCCATCAGTGGAAAGTGCATCCACCTTAATTCCATTTACTAAAACAAACGTGGAATCAAATGATGGCTGCGTGGTTCCATCAAATGTCTGATAGTACCAATCAAATGCCCAAATACCTGCCGTAGTTGCAACTATTGTAAAATCCACGTCCACACTATCAGAAGGATTTGAATCATCATTACTACCATTAATTGTAAATGAATCAAAGCCAGGAGAAATAGTAACTGAGCCAGTATTCTCAAGGCCAGAAGGAGAGCCATTTGACGTCAATGTTTGTTGCCAGTTTCCAGGCAATGTATAATCGCCGGTAAAACCCTGAGCCGACACATTTTCAGAAAGTAAAAGGAATAAAAAAGAAGCAAGTAAAATTGATTTCATTATTCAGCGTTTTATTATTGTTGATCAAATTACCGGAACTGATTTTAAGTGTAAGCTTCATTTCAAATTTACTGTTTAAAAGCGTCGCGAAAAATTATATTTCTGTCATTCTTTCGACACTTACCAAATTGTAAAAGAGCCGTATTTCCACTATTATTTAAAGTATTACACGAACCCATGGATAAGCGCATTTTAATAAATACCGTATATTTACAAAACAAAAAATCCACGTACTATGTCACTGTTGAACCAGCAAAATAACAAGGGAAAGAAAAAAGATGGCAAGAAAGATAACAAATCCGCCAACCAGGGTTCCAAGTTTATACAAAAACCCAAATCTTCCGGTTTTGTAAGCAAACAGGCCAATACCGGCTCACAAAGAGGAAGCTAACCTTCCCATCACTTTCCATTAATATGACTAAAGAAGAATTGCTCAAAGAACTGTCGCAGGAAACCTATGTGGCACTACAGCCCTCTGCCATCCACGGTATCGGGGTTTTTGCTATTACAAATATTCCTAAAGGTTGCCGTAACATTTTTTCCCGCGGTGTTGGAGATTGGGTCCGGTTATCATTTACCGATGTTGAGAAACTACCCCATCACTCACGCTCTTTAATTGAAACCTATTGCCTGTACGATGAGGATAGTTACTATGTACCCGATTACGGCTTTAAAGTAATGGACATAGTTAATTATCTCAACCACTCCTCTTCTCCGAATATTATTTCTGTAAATGAAGGGCAGGATTTTGAAGCCCTTTGTGATATAGCTGCGGGAACCGAGTTGCTCGTAGACTACACTACGCTGGCCGGCGAGTTGGAGGAGTATAAATAATAAGAATCTATTTTTCAGATTAGGAATAAACATGCCGTTGTACTGGCATGTTTAATTCGCATTCCCTACCCTGTTGATTTCATCACTGGCAGATCCGGCAGATCGTTTAGCAGGCTGTTTCATTGTTTTTCCAAAGCGATAATTCAGCGAAAGCGTCAACACGCGGGAGTCCCGCTGAAAAGTAAAAAATTCAACCACTGACTGAAAATGTGTCAAACCTTGCATATTCTGCGTATAAAAAATATCACGGAAAGAAAGCTTTACACTTCCCTTGTTCTTAAGAACCTGTTTTGATAGCCCTACCGACACCTGCCCTGTAGGATCCAATACTTCCTGCAGATCGTTTTGATTTTTACCAATATAAAAACCAGTCAATTCCGCTCCCCAGCCCTTATTCAATCGAAACTGATTGTTGACACTAAAACTGAATTGCGTAATAGCCGCTTTATAATTTTTCCACAGCTGGCCTTCTAGCTTTTTATGTGTCAGGTCTCCCTGGCCTGTCAGCGACCACCATTTAAAAGGTGACAGTTGCAGGCTCATACCAAACCCGAATACCTGTGCCCTACCAACATTTCCTTCGGTGTATACAATCGTTCCGGTTGAAGTATCAGATATAAATATCTGGGAAAAATAGTCCCTTGTGGTACTGTAACTGATATTGGTAGATAAGATTTCTTTAAACAAATGCGTAAGCTCCACATTCCAGGTATATTGAGGCAGGTAATAGGGATTGCCCTGCTGAAGCGTGTATTTATTGATGATATAAACAAATGGATTTAATTTTTGAAATCCTGGCCTGTCAATTCGCTGCCCACCGGAAAAAGTAAAACTATTCGATGAGTCAAGCCGGTAAGTAATAAATAATGTTGGAAACAAACTATGATAGCTCCTGTTAAACGATGAGTCTTTCACGGCAGCATTTCCCAACTGTTTTGCTTTATAACTTGTATACTCATAACGCAACCCTCCCTGGAAATCCCAATTGCTTGATTTTGCCTGCACACTTGCGTAAGCGGCATGAATATTTTCGGTGTATAAAAAGTGATTGCTTTTTCCCAGGTCATCCTGCCAGCCTCCGTTTTGCAAAACAAAATAATCAGCGATATTATCCGTAGCAATTCTTGACGTTTTGAGGCCTGTTTCAAATCGTGCTTTTTTAATCTGCTGTGAATAATCAGTCTTTGCAGTAAAAATATTTATACCCGATACAAGGTCTCCTTTTGAAACATCTGCTTCTGCTCCCGGAGTATTGAGCCTGTTTTCAAAATATTGTGCTGAATTAATATCGTATCCCAGGTAATCCACATCAGCAGTAAGCTCTCTATCTGCATCAAATACATGACGAAGGTTAAAATTGAGGCCGCCGTGATTCCAGTCTACTTTGTTATTAGCCAATGTAGCCACCATTGAATCCTTTACATTGTTTTCATTCAGCCAGCTTGCATTACTCCTTCCATCACTGTTACGATCAAACACAAGTCCGTTCACAGCTATACCTGCAGTTGTTTTTGAATTGAGATAATAATCCATTCCTGTCTTTATGGTATGCGTCCTTGTTTTATGCTTAGTATAAAACGGTTGCTCCAGCCGCGCATCCACTGTACTACCGTCGCTTTTATAATAGGTACGCAGGGCATACATGTCAATAAAATTCGTATTCGCATTCAGGCTGTAGTTAACAAAGAAGTTAAAAGATCGCGTCCGGTAATTGAGCAACAGATTATTGTTCGACTTTGGATAAGTACCCTGGCCATAAGCTGTTGTTACACTTCCGTTTAAGCCATGCTGTTTATTTTTCTTTGTGCGGATATTTATAATTCCCGCATTACCGGCAGCATCATACCTGGCAGGAGGATTGTCCATCAGTTCAATCAATTCAATGGAAGAAGCGCTCATGCCGGAAAGAATATTTGCCAAATCAGCTCCCGATACCTGTGTCGGTTTACCATCAATCATTACCTGCACACCGGATTTGCCTTTC
>JAEUVI010000186.1 GCA_016787105.1 Chitinophagaceae bacterium
AGTACATAGTTGATGTACGCAAAAAATACAACCAGGTAATTGACCATATTAATTTAGATGAGGTAACCAATATAGGTTGGGTAAAAGACCAGCAGGCAGCAGCCGAAGGCACCATCAGTAATTTTAAAGCATGGATAGAAGCACACAAAGATGAAATAACTGCCCTGCAGATATTTTACAACCAGCCTTACCGCCGCCGTGAGTTAACGTACAGTATGATAAAAGACCTTTGTGAAAAAATAAAAACAGAGCAACCCCTGCTGGCACCTGCACAGGTATGGAAGGCGTATGAACAATTGAAACAGGCAGACGGCTCAGCAAAAAATGAATTGATTGCACTGGTAAGCATTATCCGCAACATAAGCGGTATTGATGCCACGCTAACTGCTTATGATAAAACAGTAGATAAAAATTTCCAGGACTGGGTATTTAAAAAACAGGCAGGTGCTGCCACCAAGTTTACCGAAGAGCAGATGCAATGGCTGCGGATGATAAAGGATTATATTGCCGGCAGCTTTCATGTGGAAAAGGATGATTTTGAATTGGACCCGTTTAATAAACAGGGTGGACTTGGTAGATTTTACCAATTGTTTAAAGAAGACTATGAAAAGATATTGGATGAATTAAATGAAGTGCTGGTGGCATAAACACTGTATGCTGCAGGGTGAAAACACCGTAATCTCAATCAAAAAAAAATATAACCTTTCCTTTAAACTAAAATTTATTTTTTATGCATGTCTCTAAACAAAAAAACGGGGTAAGTATCATTGCTCATAAGGGAGATGCAATGAGCCTGTTGTCATTTGACCTGACTGCCCCACTCAGGGAAAATCTTGCCGGATTTACTATTTTCTTTTCGGTAAAAGGAAAAGGCCGTGGTTCTTATGTATTTAACCGCATGATATTTCCTGATAATTTTTTAAAAAACAATCCGCAGATACCAGTAAAAGAAAGAAATTCAACATTATATTCCCCCCTTCAAAAAATGAATTGGGTACATGTACCTAATACGGATATTGAAACCAAAAAAGCTGTTTTTGGCGATTATACTTATTCAATAACTCCCCGATATATTGAAAACGGCAAATTACTGCCTCTGGATAAATCACTTACAGTTAAACTTACCATAAATGTTTCACCATTTAATATCAATAAGGTAAAAGTGGCTTTTGCACGGGGCTTTGTTTCATCGGTAGCTTATGCCAACCGGTTTGGTGACAAAAACAACAAAGTACGCCCGCCTAAAAAAAAGGACGAGCTTTTGTTTAACATCAACCAGGTGTCGGGCAGCGCAGAAAGATGGAATGATAAAACAAAAAAAAAAGAGCTGGTTGAATATACCTATGCTGAGCAGCATGACTGGCTGGGCTGGCAGGCAAGGAAAACCATCCTGGGTTTTCTGGATGATGCCATTAAGAATCCAAAAATTACATTGAAGGTATTTGCTTACGACCTGGATGAGCCGGAAATATGCCGCAGGCTGCTTACATTGGCAGCAGCGGGCAGGTTGAAAATTATACTGGATAACTCAGGAAAACATGGTTTAAAAACTTCAAAGGAAACTGCATTTGAAAAAAAATTCAACACATCTGGAGCCAGCAAAAAAGATCTGGCAAGGGGTAAGTTTTCTGCACTGGCACATTCTAAAGTGTTTATCTGGTTAAATAACGGCAAAGCGCAAAAAGTACTGACAGGCTCCACTAATTTTTCCACCAACGGTATTTATATTAATGCCAATCATGTGCTGGTATTTGATAACAGTAAAGTAGCCAAGTTATACGAAGAAGTATTTGAAGCATCATTCGGCAAAAAGAAAATGGCTGCATTTAAAAAAACACCTTTTACATCTACAGATCATACCTTCAGCAATCCGGCAATGACTATCACTTTTGCCCCGCACAATAAAGCAGATGCCGACCGTATTTTTAAACGGATCAGCGACAGAATTAATGCCACCGGTTCTGATCTTCTTTTCGCTATTATGAATGATACCAGCAACAGTTTGATCCTGGATGCTGTAAAAAAACAGGTAAAGAGTGGCAGCGTGTTTACTTATGGCATTACCGATACAATTGGCAAAGCCAATAAAGATTATACCGTTTACCTGTACCGGCCAGATACACAAAAGGAGCAGGGCATCAGGGTTGCAGCTAAAGGAATTAACAACATCCTGCCTCCGCCACTGGGTAAAGTACCAGGTTTATCAGGC
>JAEUVI010000219.1 GCA_016787105.1 Chitinophagaceae bacterium
GGTGGTCATTACCTATGTTCAGTAGCTGCAAAGGGCCATAAAAATGTTGTAAAGCCAGTACGACTAGGTGAAAGAAACGGTAATTTAATTATCTGTAACAGGCAATTGTTGATTTCAAATGCATTTGAAGAATTGCTAGAGGAACGCTGGCCTGTTTTGCACCGACGTATACGTAAGCGGTATGATAGAGTAGGAGATTATATTCAAAGGCATTATCATCTGTTTAATATCAAGTTAGTATCAGATTCAATTTACTTTCTTATGAAACCGGCTGAATGGTTTTTTCTTTTCATACTTTATATGTTTGACAAACATCCTGAAAACAGGATTAACAGGCAATATCTGCCCAGCGAACAGAAACAAGAACTTAAAATGAGAAGGGAGAATTTTTTTTGAATATACACTTTGAAATGCAAAGTACTTTTTTATGGATATAGAAATTAAGAGAATAAGAAACTGGCTGGCTTTCTTCATTGCAGCATTGTTAATCAGCGGAGTTACTGCTATTCCGGTAGAAGCTGAACTGGATTTTCTTTCCCGCTTTTTTTCAATAAATACGGCAACAGGCAAATGGATAACAACAGTAAACATTGGGATAAGTAATACGAATAATGAATATCCTTTTTTGTTGTACGGCTATGACTGGCTTGCATTCGCACATTTCGTTTTAGCAATCCTTTTTATTGGTCCATACAAAGATCCTGTACGCAATAAATGGGTAATTGAATTTGGGATGTACTGCTGTTTGCTTGTATTGCCTTATGCTTTCATTGCAGGCTATTTCAGGGATATACCAATAGGATGGCAATTGATTGATTGTTTGTTTGGGATTATTGGTTTAGTACCTCTTATCATTTGCAGAAATGCAATAAAAAATATTGAACGCAGACAAAACGAGTACAGCCATGAAAATTAAAATGATTTTACCCGCACTGATGGAAGCAAAAAGCCCTTACTGGCGACCGATAAAATACTCCCTGTTTCCTCCACTTGGATTGGCTACATTATCTGCCTATTGTAGCCCGAATGATGAAATTGATTTGCAGGATGAACATATTGAGGAAATAAAAACAGATGATAATCCCGACCTGGTTATTATACAGGTTTATATTACGAATGCGAAGAGGGCTTATGTATTGGCCGATCATTACAGGAAAAAAGGAGCTTATGTTTGCCTGGGCGGTTTGCATGTCAGTTCCCTACCGGAAGAAGCCATGCTACATGCAGACAGTATTTTTATTGGTCCAGGAGAGGACACGTTCCCGGTTTTTTTAAATGATTTCAGAAAAGGAAAATGCAAAAAGGTTTACGTAAATGCAAAAAGAGATATTGGTGATATTCCACCTGTAAGGCGCGATCTTATCAAAAGACAATCCTATCTCGTTCCCAATTCTATTGTTGTGTCAAGAGGTTGTCCGCATCACTGCGACTTCTGTTATAAAGATGCTTTTTTTGAAGGAGGTAAATCATTTTATACACAACGGGTTGATGCTGCATTGAAAGAAATAGATCGTTTGCCTGGGAGACATTTGTATTTCCTGGATGATCATTTACTGGGCAATCAAAAATTCGCTTCAGCATTATTTGATGGAATGAAAGGAATGAACCGTGTATTCCAGGGAGCCTCCACTATTGACGCTATACTCCGCGGCAATCTCATTGAAAAAGCCGCTGAGGCCGGATTGAGAAGTGTATTCGTTGGTTTTGAGACACTGAGTGAATCCAATCTTTCACAAAGCAATAAGAAACAAAACCTCGGAAAGAATTATGAAGAGGCTATCAACAGGCTTCACTCACTTGGTATCATGATCAATGGCAGTTTTGTCTTCGGCCTGGATGATGATGATAAAGATGTATTTAAAAGAACAGTTGACTGGGGTGTGAAGAATGCACTTACTACTTCTACCTATCATATTCTTACTCCATATCCAGGGACCAGGTTGTATCAATCAATGAAAGAGCAAAACCGTATCCTTCACGATGACTGGGACCTGTACGATACAAGACACGTGGTATATAAGACTACAGGCTTGTCTGCAGAAGAATTGAAGAAAGGGTATGATTGGGCTTACCGTTCATTTTATAGCTGGACGAATATTACCCGCGCCAGCTTGCAGCATGATAACATGAAACAAATAATTAAACACTTCGCATACGCGGGTGGCTGGAAAAAATTTGAACCACTATGGAATTTTATGATAAAAACAAAAGGACTTAACAGGATGCTGCCTTTGCTCGAAGCGATTCTTTCAAAAGTAAATAACGTGAAAAGCAAAGGAGCACAGCCATCTCCTTTTCCGGCGATTGCGTAACCGTTAAAAATGAAGTCATGAAAATATATCTGCACGCTTTGTATACCTGGTTAACATCTGTAGCTCTGATGATCATTTTCTTATTCGCTTATTTCTGGCTGGATGGAGTATTGCATTCAGAGGTTGATGTATTCTTTTTTGGATTGACAGTAACTGTATTTGCAGTTTATATATTAAGCCTCCCGGCATTTATTATAAGTATAGCATTGCTGACATTTTTGTTAGGGTTGGATCTTTCTATTTATTTAAAACTTACGATATGGATATTCTGTGTGTTTACATCGATCCTGCTTAACGTAATTTTAATTTCTTTTTTAACCGAATCATTTATACGT
>JAEUVI010000223.1 GCA_016787105.1 Chitinophagaceae bacterium
CCTGCACGAATACTACCCGGAAGGTGTGGATGAATTTAAAAGAATGGTTGATAAAAACAAGATTGATATACCAAACGGTATCTGCAAAGGATTGAGCGATGAGCAATTTGAAACAATGATAAATGTGTCAATGGGTATGAAACCGCTTTGGGAAAATGCGCTTGGAAAGGATTGGGAAAAAATAATGACAAGAGATAAGCTGAGAAAATTGTTTGAGAAGCTGTAACAAAATCAATGAAAGTTATTTTAAAGATAGCGTTATGAACCTTGTGTTCTAAAGGGGCTTTTCTGAACGCATTACGATACTTGCTTTATAAATATTTTTTCGGGTAAATAACCAAATACAAATTCAGTTACAGCACATAGCCACATGGTGTGATTTACTTCTTTGCCATTCCAGTTACGGAGCACGTAATAGCCTCCGCCGACATAGGGATCACATTTTTCAGTTAACTGAACCAACTCTGCCCCTTCAAAGTCGGTTTCTTCTATAGCAAGCGTAACTGCACTATTTCCCTGGGCTATAATATCAAGCATTGTATCTGCTCCTTCCACCATTTCTAAATCTCCTTTGCTTCCACCCTGCTCCAGGAATTCGGGTAAATCAATAAACCAGCCGGCCGGCTCTTTTATAAATCTATAATTCTTCATACTCGCTAAATAGTATTTATTAATTAATTGTAATTATACCACCTCATCGTGATTGAAAGCGGGAAGATTTGATATGTTTTGATTTGAAAAATCAAAGGTTCATTCATCAGCGGTTTACTATAAATACTTCGCTGCCCGCTCCAAATCTTCCGGAGTATCAATCTCCACTCCCATGTAATCTGTAACAACCATTTTCAATGGAATACCATGTTCCAGGTAACGCAGGCATTCAATTCTTTCAGCGGCCTCCAGTGGTGTTATTGGCCAGCTTGTAAAATCAAGCAATGCTTTTTTACGAAATGCATATACACCGATATGTTCGTAATAAGTAATGGCGATGTTTTTATTTCTTGAGTAAGGAACCACGCTCCTGGAAAAAAGCAATGAGTTCATATTATTATCTACCACTACTTTTACATAGTTGGGATCTTCAATAAATTTTTGTTCTTTCAGTACCTGCATGAGTGATGAGACCTGCACTTTTTTCCCTTCTTCACCATTAAAAACATTCAGTAGCTTTTGTAAAGGTTCCTTTTTTACAAAAGGCTCATCTCCCTGCACGTTTACTACGATGTCTACATTCAGATCTGCAATTGCTTCTGCTATGCGGTCACTTCCACTTTCGTGTTCCTTTTTACTCATGATCACTTTGCCGCCATTACTATTTATTTCTTTATAGATAATATCACTATCTGTCACTACAATCACGTCATCAAACAATCCCGTTGCTTTCGAATTATCATAGGTATGACGGATAACAGTTTTATCGCCGAGTGGCTGCATCAGTTTTGCAGGGAAACGGGTGGCTGCGTAGCGGGCCGGTATCATCGCGATTACAGAACTTCGGGTCGTAAGATTTTTATCAGGCATTAATAATAATTAAGGAGCGAAGTTAATAAACAGCAAATTCATGCGAGCCAAAGGCCAGGGACTTTTCCTCTTCCCAAAATCATTTCTATTCCTGTTAATCCCATTCGGAAACTTCTGCATTTAAAAAGAAAACAGCAAGTGGCATCAGCTATCCATTTTCTGGAAAGGTTTTTTCATGAGTAGCACGAAGTCCTCATCTTTCTCATTGGGGTAATAGCGGTCGAGGCCATAACGTATTTCTTTTGGATCCAATTTGTGAAAGGTTCCCAGCAACCGGTCCCATATTGAAAAAATAGCACCGTAATTACTATCAGTATATGGCTGTTTCCAGTGATGGTGTACTTT
>JAEUVI010000530.1 GCA_016787105.1 Chitinophagaceae bacterium
CTGATCCACGGAGTGCCAGTTGTAAAACCCGCATTGTCGGTACTATCCCACTGCATTGGCGTTCGGCCATTATCGCGGGAACTGAATTTTAATTCTTCTATGAATTGCCGGATATTTCCACCAATATCTTTCTGATGCTGATATTCATTCAGGGCAGGCATGTCTTTGTAGTCTTCTATTTTTTCAAAACCTGCATTTGTCATTCCTAACTCATCTCCGTAATACCAATATGGTGTGCCGCGCATACTCAATATAAAAGTGGCAAGCATTTTTGAGGATAAATCCCTGAATGCAGGATCGTCATTGCCGAAACGGCTAACCATTCTTGCCTGGTCATGGTTGGCAAGAAATACAGCCATCCATCCTTTATCAGCAAAGGCACTATCCCATTTGGTAAACACTTGTTTTAAATGCAGCAAACTATAGCCTTCAGGTTTGGCAATATCAACCCACTCAAAAGGATATGCCATATTCAATTCTTTACGGTCTTCGTCCACCATTCCATGTGCATCTTCCATTGTATTGCCTGTTCCTTCTGCTACTGTCATCACATTGTATTGGCTGAATACTTCCTGGTTCATTTCTTTTAAGTAATCATGCAGGTGTGGGCCCATTGCATAATACTGCATAAAGTTTTTTTCGAAGCCTTTAGGGAAAGGAGGAAAGGTGGTATCCTTTGCTGCAAAACCAAATGCATCCAAACGAAAACCATCCACACCTTTATCAGCCCAAAATCTCATCATTTTATAAATCTCCTGTCTCAGCTTTGGATTTTCCCAATTGAGATCAGGTTGTTTGCGGGAGAAGTAATGCAAATAGTAAGCATTGGTCAATGAATCATATTTCCATGCATCATGATTCACATCAAATAAACTATAACGGTAAGGCGGCTTGCCTCTTTCTGCATTCCACCAGTGATAATAGTTGCGGTATGGGTTGGTTCTTGAACTGCGGCTTTGTTTAAACCACTCATGTTCGTCGCTGCTATGGTTTACCACAATATCCATCACCAGTTTAATACCACGGTCATGCATGCCTTTTAATAAGGCATTAAAATCATCCATCGTTCCAAAATCCTTCATGATGTTACGGTAGTCGCTTACATCATATCCATTATCGTCATTGGGGGAACTATAGATTGGGTTTAACCAAACAGCATCTACCCCTAAACTTTTTATATAATCTAATTTTGAAATAATTCCCTTCAAATCACCAATGCCATCTCCATCGCTGTCTTTAAAACTTCTTGGATACACCTGGTACACCACTGCTTCTTTCCACCATTTTTTATCAGAAGAATCTTTTGATGCGGTCGGTTCTTTTTTTGTTTCTGCAGAATTGCATGACCCAAACAATGACACAATGATCACTGAAGAACATAATATATTAAGCCATTGTTTCATCGAATAAAATTTTAGTGGCCGCCACCGGCTGTTATTTCAATATCACCGGTAATTTTTTTTGCTTTTATCAGTAATGTAAATGCTGCAGCAATTAATAATAACACTCCTGCAAATTGTATTGCTTTGCTGCTGTCGTTGTGCAAATGATGTTTCATTACAAAACCAAAAGTGGTAGTTTGTATAAACATAGGTATTACAATCATCATATTGATGATACCCATATACACACCATATTTTTCTTTGGGTATATCACCCACTACCATTAAATAAGGAATGCCCATCATACTGGCCCAGCCAATACCAAAACCAGTAATGGCAACATAGAATAAACTTAATTGATGAACTTGTGAAAAGACGATAAAGCCAATGCCTGCCAGGAGCAAACAAATGAAGTGGACATACTTGGCACCAATCTTTTTTGCAAAACCAACGAGCAGAAACGCAACAAGTAAAGTTACAATATTGTACCAGCCATTGTTGCCGCCGGTTTCAGAAACAGCTTTTTCATATTTCTGATTATTGGCTTCAATGCTTTCAATCGCTGTAATGTCATTATCAGCAACTGTTGAAGCGACCTTGTCTTTGTAAGCAGCTAGCAAAGAAGAAGCAGTTGCATTGTTCTTAAAAATTTCTTCTGCATTCATTTTGTTTTCATCTGCATATTTCTTCACGCCATCTTTAAATGCTGTATAGTTTTTCATTTGCAGCTTCTCTTGTTCACTTAAATCCCGGTAATGCCAGCCAAAAGCATTTTCTGCAACGGCCTTTGATGAATTTTGCCAGTAACAAAACAAGGCATACCATTGAAACAAATACACCAGCGCCAACATCCACATTATTTTTGGCATTGATTGTATAGCATGAACAATTTCAATAAAAGGCGACAATACGCCCTGTAATGTTCTGACGACAGCGTTATTGCTGGAGGGGTTTTTTATCAATGCATAAAGGAAGGCAGCCCATACCAAACAAATAGGCAATAGCAGCAAACTCAACAAGTCGTTATTCACAATATTCTTCAGTAAAAAATAAATCCCTATCGGGCCGGCTGCAATTACAATTAATACTGTAACAATTTGAATAAAGGGACTTGGTTTATTGCGATTGTAT
>JAEUVI010000354.1 GCA_016787105.1 Chitinophagaceae bacterium
TTGTGAAGGTTGTGAAGTAATATACAGCAGTCCTGTTCCCTTTGAAAAATTATCCTGGATTGATACGCTACCTGACTTTAATGAAAAAGGTACTAGACTGGTTGTTAGCGGCATCATATATATGCCTGATGGAAAAACACCTGCTAAGGATATTGTTATGTATGTGTATCACACTGACCAATCGGGAAAGTACACAAACAGGAATAATGAAAAAGGATATGCCGGAAGAAACGGGTATATAAAAGGATGGATAAAGACTACTGAAAAAGGAGAATACAAATTCTATACATTGAAACCGGCTCCCTACCCCGGCTCTAATATTCCTGCACATATTCACCCGGTAATAAAAGAGCCCGGGATAAACGAGTATTATATTGATGAATATTTATTCTTAGGTGATCCTTTCTTGACTCAATCTGAAAAAGACAGGCAGGAAAAACGTGGTGGCAACGGTATTGTTTCTTTAGAAACCAGAAACGGTATACTCTATTGTACACGGGATATTTTTCTTGGTAAAAATATTCCCAATCATCCGGCAACTGAGGGTAAGGCCGCTAAGAAGTAGACTGGTAAAATACTTAACATAATTTCCGGGCGTTATTAATTACAGGAATCCGTTCTTTTGAAACCGCTAAACTATATCTATGAAATACCATGAAATAATTGCGGGTATAATTTTTGAGCCTGCGCATAGCGCCATGGTAGGATTATTGCTGGCGCTTGCTGCTATATTCTTAACAACAGCAGGTTCTGTGCATCGAAAAAGTAAAGTCAGGAAGTAGTATAGTTTCTCTCACCAAACAATAAGCTACCGATACGTACCATTGTACTTCCTTCTTCTATTGCGATCTTATAATCACTGCTCATTCCCATGGAAAGAGTAGCGAGTGGGGAGCCAGGAGTAAGAAGCAAGAAGTATTTATCAAAAAGATGTTTAAGGCTTTTAAATTCATTTCTTACTTTTTGCATGTCGTCAGAAAATGAAGCCATACCCATTAGGCCCTGTAGTTTTATGTACTTCATTTCAGTTGTAGTTTGATTTGATTTTTCTATTTCTATCAAATCGTTTTTATCCATGCCAAACTTCGTTTCTTCCTGTGCGATATGAACCTGTAAGAGGCAGTTGATAACGAGATTGTTTTTCAGTGCCTGTTTATTAATTTCCTTCAGCAATTTTAAACTATCTACACCATGAATCAAATGAACAAACGGTGCGATATATTTTACTTTATTTGACTGCAAATGACCAATAAAGTGCCAACGTATATCTTTTGGCAATAGAGATTCTTTCTCTACCAGTTCCTGCACATAGTTTTCACCAAAATCACGATGTCCTAAATTGTATAGCTGTTGTATGTCAGAAGCAGGTTTGGTCTTTGAAACAGCAACAAGTGTTACGCCCCGGGAATCCAGTTCAGCCTTTATCTTTTTGTATGCTTCTGTATTAACCGCCATATTCAAAATTAAAAAGTGCGTGCAAATTATCAATCTGAATTTGCATGCACTTCAAAAATGCCTGTTTGAAAATTATTTTAAAATGCTCCTGCTTATCACTATTCGTTGCACTTCGCTGGTGCCTTCGTATATCTGTGTGATTTTCGCATCACGCATCAGGCGTTCTACATGGTATTCCTTTACATAGCCATAGCCTCCGTGTATTTGTACAGCTTCCGTAGTAGTCCA
>JAEUVI010000373.1 GCA_016787105.1 Chitinophagaceae bacterium
TGAGAGTTGTTTTCCATCTCATAAGAAAGCATTTTGTATGAAAGTATATTACTGATTCGGGAGAAAAGTACGAACCTTTGGTATGGTTACAACCGTTAGGTTTCAAAAATTAACCCAGAATTCATATTAGCTGTAAATTCGTGCGTAATGTGTGGAAAATTGGATGGTTATTCACAGATTTAATGATTTTAATCACCTGTTTGCAGTTTGAAAACGAATGTGATGCTCAGCGAAAATCAAATAAAATTCCTGGAAAGAAGTGTTGAAATAGCAAAGCAGGGAATGCTTTCGGGAAAAGGAGGACCATTTGGTTGTGTGATTGTTTTGAATGATGAAATCATTGCAGAAGGTTGCAATCTTGTTACTTCTACCAATGATCCTACAGCACACGCTGAATTAGTTGCTATCCGTGAGGCATGTAAAAAGCTAAATACTTACCAGCTTACTGACTGTGAAGTATATGCGAGTTGCGAACCTTGCCCGATGTGCCTGGGGGCTATATACTGGGCAAGGGTTAAGCAGGTAGTGTATGCCAATAATCGTCACGATGCTGCTGCGATAGATTTCGATGATAATTTTATTTATAAAGAAATCAATACGGAGGATGCTGCGAAGCAGATCCCGTTTATTCATTATCCGCTTACTTCAGCAAAGGAGTTATTTAATCAGTGGCAGATAAAAGAAAATAAAAAAGAATACTAAGGTAATCAGGAGTTGAGTAGTTTGCTGCGTACCAGAATGTATGCGATGATAATCAGCATGAGAATGATAATTGCTACAATATATATCCAGGGTTGTTCTTTCAATCGCAGCTTATTGCGGAATTCTTTTTTCTTTTCCAGTTTTTTGCGAAGGTCTTTGTTGAGTTGATCAACCATTGAATTTATTTCCTGCTTATCCCCAAATTTACTCAAGCCCTCCAATGCATCTTCCGCGAATTCATTCTCAAGCAGTATTTTTTCTACTTCATGCTTTTTCGCTTCCGGCAATTTATTCTGCAGGTATTGCAGGAGGGTTTCCTGGTCAATATCCTGAGACAAGCTGGATAATATGTCTTTTAAATCACCGCTCATTTCTTGCTATCATCATTTATTTTTCTTTCAATCAGTATTTTCATATTTCGTTTTCCATTCTGGATATAGCTTTTTACCTGTAAAAGACTGTACCCTGTTTCTTCGCTTATTTCCTGGTAGCTTTTCTTTTGCAGGTAAAACAAAGTTACACATTGCTGCTGCTCCCTGTTTAATTCTTTCAATGAGCTTTCCATCAGGTCGAGGGTCTTGTCGTTTTGCAAAAGAGCATTTTTATCCGGTTCAATGCCGGCAGCCATTATTAAGTTTTCATCCAGCGATGCCGGTGTTTTTCCCTGCCTGTCACGCAGCTTCATCAGGCAGTGGTTTTTTGCTACCATGTATATCCATGATTTGAAATATTCCACTTTGTATTTCTGCAACTCGGTTATTACTTTTAAAAATATCTGTTGTACGCTATCCTTCGCTTCTTCCTCATTTTTCAGGTATTTCATACACACACCCAATAGCAATAGCGTGTATCGCTCAAGCAATATACCCAGCCACTTGCTGTCATGGCCGGCATAAAAATTTTCGAGCAGTTGCTGATCGGTTATATCGTTGTGCTTGTCCGCTTTCACAATATCGGGCAAAGTATTATTTGTTTAGATGCAGAAATAGTCAGTTTTCATATTTTTTCAAATGATCCCTGTAAGTTTCTTTTGAAATAGCCATTTAGTAAACCAAAGGCATGAGTGCTTCATTCTGCTTTACAATAAAACGGATAGTGATAATGCAGGCATATTCATTGCTGCTCATTTTGCCCCATGAAAATGAAAGCGGTGACAACCTGGACATTTTCAGGAAATAGTTGTGCGTACTTCCTTCAACCTTTCCTTCCGATACTATATCTGAATTGGTAGAATTGCTGAATCGTTTACCAAATTCACGTTCAAAACGGTTAAATTCTGTCTTTACTGTTTGCAGGCTTTTTTCTGAATAAGCTATCAGTTGGTAGACCAGTATGGTATCCTTTAAGGAAGCGGAATCAGAGAGCTCCATTTCTGATTCTGCCAGTATTACTTCAATTTTCGAGGGCTGAAAAGAAAAGGGATTTTGAAGACCGTATTTCCCTTTAAAAAAGAAAAGTGTTGAGTCTGTTCTTTTGTGTATACTTTTTTCTGAAAGGAAAGGGTTATTGATGAGGCCTTTTAAAAACTCACTGAATTTATCAACAAATGGGTTGACTGGATAGTATTCATCGGTCACATCTACGATTACGTCCTGCGAATACGCGAGAACTGACATAGCGGAAATAAAGAATAGCAGAATTATTTTTTTCATTAGGCTTAAAAAATACCTTTCAACCATTTTATAATCGCGGAGTCCCAGCCAAGCATTTTTACTGCAGTGTATAATAAAACTACAGCGAAAATTTTCTTTACTGTTTCTTGAGATAGTGATAACGACATTTTGCTTCCCAGCCAGCCACCCAATACAAACGCAACACTCATGATGAGTACCACTTTGATATCAATATAACCTTTATTGTAATAGTTTATTACAGCAAGGATACCGACAGGTAACAATAACAGGCCTAATGAAGTGCCCTGTGCTTCATGCTGGCTGAAGCCAAGAAAAAAAATTAACGCAGGTACAATAATAATACCTCCACCTACGCCAACCATGCCGCTGAGTATTCCTGCAGCCAGGCCTATTACTATTAAGAGAATGATTGTCTCCATATTCATAGGTGAAAGTTTATCTTTCATGTCACCTACCCCTTAAAGGTTTCCTTATAATGTTTGATACCGTTTTCAACGATTTTCAACGCTTTTACTTTATCGCCAAACTCTTCTACTACTACCGTTTTGTTTTCGAGTTTTTTATACTCTTCAAAGAAATGACGCATTTCATCAAAGAAATGTTTTTGTAATTCTTCAATGTTATTGTAGTGGTTTACGCTGGGGTCATTGCTTGCAACTGCGATAATCTTATCATCGGCGTCGCCGCTATCTATCATTTGCATTACACCAATTACTTTCGCTTCCATCAGGCACAGTGCCTGTACGGGCATTGAAGTGATTACTAATATATCGAGCGGATCCTTGTCATCACCGTAGGTCTGCGGTATAAAGCCATAATTACTGGGATAATAAAAGGAAGAATATATAACGCGATCCAGTTTTAGTAATCCGGTATCTTTATCAATTTCATATTTCGCTCTTGACCCTTGTGGTATTTCTATTACGGCGTTTACAATTCTTGGGGCACTTTCGCCGGGACTGATACCATGCCAGGGATGTTTTACTGTAAGCATAATTTAATGGTTATTTGATTAATCGGGTGGCTGCCACATTAGCGCGGTTGTCCGGTAATTGCGCTGCCTGCCAGAAAATAAACGAAATATTTTTCTATTTAAATTTTAATACTATTTACAGACCTCACAAATAAAGCACATTTGATCATTTGAGTGTATCCTTATCTTTCAATGGTATAGTTAATGTTTGCACAGAATCCTGGTCATGTTGAAAAAGGTATTTCAGGTCTACCAGCCATACATTATTTTTCAGCAATACCTTTAGCGTATCACGATCGTTTTTATATGAATTGGAATAGACAACTGTTGTTACAGAATCATTCACATGGGTCACGTCGTGTATATGTATTGTTGATTCCCGGTAGTTCCTCGTTGTTTCCGGGTCCGTTTTCTGGTAATTTCTTTCGTACAAATCAAAATATTGAAGATTGGATGTATCAGGTAGTAAAAACGTTTTTGCTTCACTGAATTTACCATCCAGGGCGGAGCGGATAAAATTTCTTGCAGCATCAATATCATTTTCAGATTGGATTTTTTCTTCTGTATTTCCGCAACCTGCTAAAAACAAAAACAGGGATGAGCCGGTAAGTAGTAAATACTGTTTCATCCCTGCAAGCTAATAAATCTTTAGCAGCTATGGCTGCTGTTTATCCCGGTAGGGTTTGAATTCCCTGGGTTCTTCTTCTTTACGTTCTTTATCATATGCCCTTAGTATGGCTTTTACCAGGCGGTGGCGCACCACGTCATCTTCATCCAGTTCTATATGTGCTATGCCGTCTATATTTCTTAATATCCTTGCAGCCGTTTGCAAACCGCTTTTCTGGTTACGTGGCAGGTCTACCTGTGTCATATCACCGGTGATAATTGCTTTTGCATTTGCACCAATACGTGTAAGAAACATTTTCAACTGCAAATCCGTAGCGTTTTGCGCTTCATCCAATATGATAAAGGCATTATCTAATGTACGCCCACGCATATATGCGAGAGGTGCTATTTCGATAGTACGTGTACTCATGTAATAACCGAGCTTATCAGCAGGTATCATATCATCGAGTGCATCGTAAAGCGGGCGCAGGTAAGGATCAATCTTTTCTTTTAAATCGCCGGGAAGAAAGCCGAGGCTTTCACCCGCTTCCACCGCGGGGCGGGTTAAGATTATTTTCTTAACAACTTTATTTTTCAACGCACGTACAGCCAGTGCGACCGCAGTATATGTTTTACCTGTACCTGCTGGGCCGATAGCAAATACGATATCATTTTTTTCCGCTTCCTGTACAAGTTTCTTTTGATTGGCCGTTCTTGCCCGCACCGATTTTCCATTCGGTCCAAATACCAGGATCTCATTCGGGTTGCGCTCTACGAAGTGATCCACGGTTTCAGCATCATCGCCACCAAGTATTTGCTCAAAATAGTTTTCGCTCATGTGCCCGTTCCGTTCCAGATACTGCACAATAAGATCTATTTTTTCCTTCGCATTTTCTACTTGTTCAGGAAGTCCGCTTAGCTTTAGCTGTGTTCCCCGTGAGAGTATTTTAAGTAGCGGGAATTTCTTTTTTAGAATGTCAAGTTTGCCATTATTAACACCGAAAAACTCAATAGGGTTAACGGTTTCGAGGTTGATGGTCGTTTCAGTCAATTCGCTTCAATTTTAGATTTCACAATGTTTGTCAAAGGAGTAACTGGAATTATTCGTCATCCATTTATATCCAAATTATGACATGAAATGTTTGTTTCCTAAAGTTACTTATTAACAAATGTGAACAGAAATTTTTTGAGCAAAACATTTACAACAAAAACATAATTTTTTTTAATGAGCAATAACCAGGTTGGTGATTGCTGTTAAAACAATTCTAAAAAAACTAAGCTGCTATTAACCCCGGCTTATTTGCCGCATATTTACACAGATTAACCATCTGCCTGTATGAACCGAAGCCTGCTTCCTGTATTATTGCTTATCTGCGGTTCGTCTTACTCTTTTTGCCAATCGTCAAAAATTTATGGAAAAATAACTAACACAAAACTTGAGCCGCTGGCCTTCGTAAGCGTTCAGGTAAAGGATTACCAGCAAGGCACCATCACAAAGGATGATGGTACTTATGAGTTACTGGTGGATAATGGTAAATACGATATTGTTATAAGTATGATTGGATACCAGTCAAAAGTGATAACAGTCATTGTTGATCAGAAATCGTACATGCAGAATATCATACTGGAAGCAGATAATTCAACCAATCTTGCCGAAGTAATAGTGCGAGGTAAAATAAAAGATCGGTCGGAAGAGATAATCCGGAATGTAATACGAAATAAAGAAAAGCTGCAATCTGCACCGGGTGCATATTCTTGTATGGTTTATATAAAGGCAACACAGGAAGATTCTTCCACAAGAAGAAAAAAGAAAAAAGATAATGCTGATACAATCCTTAATGCTAATGCAGACTTGTTGAAAATGGCGATGGCAGAAATTTCATTGCGTTATGACCATGAAACTGACCTGCGAACGAAGGAAGAAAGAATTGGTATTGCAAAACGGGGGAATACAGATGGATTGTTTTACCTGACTACGACAGAAGGGAATTTTGATTTTTATAATAACCTGGTAAAAGTGCCATCTGTTTCTCAAACTCCTTTTTTGTCGCCAGTCAGTTATAGTGGTTTGTTGGGGTATAAATTTAAAATGCTGAAGATAGAAGATCGTAATGGGAGAAAGTTTTATACAATCAGCGTTAAGCCCCGGCAATTAAGCAACGCAACCGTGGAAGGGGTAATAACTGTGATGGACAGTGCATGGGCTATCATTCATACAAGGTTCAGCTTACCGGAATATCATCTACCGCAGTACGATTTTTTTGAAGTAGAGCAAAATTATGATCGTATCAATGATTCAATATGGATGATAACACGGCAGCACTTCACTTACTTTTCTAAAAGCGGTAAAGCAAAAAAGTCGGGACAGACGATTGTTTCTTACAAGGACTTTGAACTGAATAAGCAATTTCCCAAAAAGTATTTTGGAACAGAAATAAGCAAGGCAACAGAAGAAGCATATGAGAAAGATAGCTCCTTCTG
>JAEUVI010000420.1 GCA_016787105.1 Chitinophagaceae bacterium
GGCACAACATTGATTATCGTAACACACAACCTTGAGTTGGCTGAGGATACCGGTCGTATCATTAAACTGAAAGGCGGGCATATAATCGCCGACGAAAAAACTGAATCAGCTATAAGAATATAAACAATCGTTGAATGGATCGGGATCGGTTTATATATAAAAAGAAACTGGATATTAAATGGCTTTTGAGAATGGCATGGCGCGACAGCCGTCGTAACCGTTTGCGTTTGTTACTTTTTATTTCCTCTATTACTTTAGGCATTGCCGCATTGGTAGCTACGTTTTCGCTGGGTGACAATGTGCAGAAAAATATAGACGACCAGGCAAAGGAATTGGTAGGTGCAGATCTTGTTATTGAAAGTAATAGACCGGTTAATGCTGCGATACAACCGTTACTTGATAGTATCGGACAAAACAGGTCACAGGAACGCAGTTTTGCTTCAATGGTTTATTTTACAAAAAGTGGTGGAACGAGACTGGTACAGGTAAAAGCGCTGAAGGGACAATACCCCTACTATGGCAGCCTGCAAACCACTCCGGGAAACGCAGGTATCACATTCCGCAATAAACAGGAAGCATTAGTAGATAAAACATTAATGCTCCAATTTGATGCAAAAGTGGGCGATACTGTGCAGGTAGGTGATTTAAAATTTAAAATCGCCGGGATATTGAATAAAGCGCCGGGAAGAAATGGATTTTCTACAACGATGGCGCCTCCTGTTTACATCCCGCTTCAGTACCTGGAACAAACAGGTCTCGTACAAAAAGGAAGCAGGGTTTCTTACAGTTATTACTATCAATACCCGGCACAGACCGATATCAAAAAAGCAATCGAGGGTGTACGGCCTTTATTGGATAAAGAAGGGTTAGATATCGACACTGTTGAAGAACGAAAAAATAATACCGGTCGTGCTTTTGAAGATTTTAACCGGTTCTTGACTTTGATAAGCTTCATCGCATTGTTACTGGGTTGTATTGGTGTTGCCAGTTCAGTACAGATTTATATGCGTGAAAAAATAAGCTCTATTGCTATTCTGCGCTGCATGGGTGCAAATGGAGCACAATCATTTCTCATTTGGTTGATTCAAATTTGCATAATCGGTTTAATTGGCTCTGTCGCAGGAGCTGCATTGGGTGTAGTGATACAACAATTGCTACCGGCAGTGGTGAAAGATTTTTTACCAATACAATTAACAACAGCTCTTTCATGGTCGTCAATAATGAAAGGGATCGGAACAGGCTTATTGTTATCATTACTATTTGCATTATTACCGCTTATTTCCATCCGTAATATTTCACCGTTGATTACACTACGGCTTTCACTGGAACCACAACGATCTTTTAAAGATCCTGTACGGTGGCTCGTATACGGATTGATTATTTTTTTTATAGCTGCTTTCACATCATTGCAAATGCAGAGTGTCGTAAAAGCAATTTTCTTTACGCTCGGTATCCTTATTTCATTCGCCGTATTGGTAGCCGTGGCTTCATTACTTAAATGGGCAGTCCGTCGTTTTTTCCCCTCATCGTGGAACTACCTGTGGAGGCAGGGATTTGCAAACCTGTACCGCCCCAATAATCAAACTGTAATCCTGATTAGCACGATTGGCCTTGGTGCCGCATTTATCGGCACTCTTTATTTTGTACAAAGTATTCTTATCAACCGGGTAACATTATCAGGCAGCGGCTCACAACCCAATATGGTTTTGTTTGATATACAAAGCAGCCAGAAAAATGAGGTAGCTAATCTTACCACGCAATATAAACTTCCTCTATTGCAACAAGTGCCTATAGTAACGATGCGTATTGAAGAAATAAATGGCAAAAACGCCGAAGCTATAAAGAAAGATACCACATCAGCAATACCACGATGGGCTTTTGAGAATGAATTGCGTGTTACCTACCGCGATACACTTACTGATTCAGAAAAATTAACAGAAGGGAAACTGGGCGCACCGGTTAAGTCAGCAAATGATAGTATTTACGTATCGCTGGATGAACGATATGCCAATGCACTTCATGTAAAAAAAGGCGACCATCTTATTTTCAATGTACAGGGAAGACTGATACAGGCAATTGTGGGGAGTTTTCGTAAAGTAGATTGGCAGCGGGTACAAACTAATTTTCGTCTCATCTTCCCAACTGGCGTGTTGGAAGCTGCGCCTCAATTTCATGTAATAATTACAAGGGTAAACTCGCCGGAGGCTTCTGCTGCATTTCAAAAAGCCGTTGTACAAAAATTCCCAAACATATCAATCATAGACCTGGGCCTGATATTAAGCGTATTGGACGATGTATTGAACCAGATTGGTTTTGTCGTACGCTTTATGGCGGGCTTCAGCATCTGTACAGGGCTTATTGTTTTGATCGCCTCTGTATTATTAAGCAAATACCAGCGCATACAGGAAACCGTTTTACTCCGCACACTCGGGGCTAGCCGCAGGCAGATATTAATCATCACAGCAATGGAATATTTTTTCCTTGGGGCTTTGGCTGCCGCTACAGGAATTTTATTGGCAATAGCAGCAAGCTGGGCGCTGGCAGTTTATAATTTTGATGCCGCATTCAAGACAAACTGGTGGCCGGTAGTACTCTTGTTTTTATCCATATCACTCATTACAGTTATTATCGGATTATTTAACAGCCGTGAAGTATTGAACAAACCACCGCTTGAAATACTGGTAAAAGAAATTTAATCTTGTTTGCAATAATCTTTCCCCATCCTATCTTTTCTTATTATTATTTTTAATGACAGCAAACTAACAATATGGCAAAAACAATTTTTGTATACGGAGGCGGGTTCAACCATGTTTTTATAAAATATATAGCAGAACTGACGAATAAACCGAATCCAAAAATCTGCTTTATTCCTACTGCTTCTGCCGATAACCCTTACGCGATCAACGCATGGTATAGCGAATGTGAGAACCTGGCAGTAACACCATTTGTCATGCGCACGTTTATTAATTCATCCACTACAAAGAGAACTTTTGAAGAACAATTGATGGAAATGGATGCTATTGTTGTTGGAGGAGGCAATACTCTCAAAATGATTGCTATCTGGAAAGCGCAGGGTATTGATGCAGTTTTGAAAAAAGCATACAAAAAAGGAATTATTCTTTGCGGCGGCAGCGCCGGTTCACTTTGCTGGTTCAATGCAGGCAGTACTGACTCAAGACCAAAAGAACTGACTTTTGTACAAGGGTTAGGCCTGCTTGATTATAGCCATTCTCCGCACTACCACGCGGAGGCAGACAGGAGACCTCTTTATCATAAAGCTATTCTGAATGGAAAAATAAAACCTGGCTATGCCTGCGACGATTTGGCCGGTCTTTTATTTGTAAACGGAAAGTTTAAAAAATCTGTTTCGCAGGATAAAAATAACAATAACTATTTTGTATCTATTGAAAAAGGAAAAATAAAAGAAGAATTGTTGCCTGCAGAGATTATCAGATAATAACTAAAAAGATTAAACCATCCATTAGCAGAACTATGCTAT
>JAEUVI010000509.1 GCA_016787105.1 Chitinophagaceae bacterium
CTCGTGATAAAAAGATTACGATCATCCAGCTTGTAGTTCCCGGCAATCCTGGTTACTATACCTGCCAATTCCCGGGTATAGGCATGGTTATGATAAAACAATCTTGTATCATTGTTTTTGTTATAAAAATCATCTATATAAGCACTAATGTTTTTTAGTGATTCGCTATAATCCATTTTTACTGGTTTTCTGATTTATAAATGGCCCATGAAAAAAAGGAAGCCATCTGGAAACTTTGGCAAACCTATTTATTTTATTGCTACGATGATTTACTAAACTATTCTTCCTTCCAAAAATGGTTGCCGGCGATTTACAGATCTACCTTTTTTCGAAATACCTTTATTTCGGTCAAATGGGTTAACTTGACTGCTTATTCAAAAACCCGAACACCGGTAAAACTATCCGACACGTTTTATGAGCGCTGCTGCTTTAATATCAATCATACTAATAATCTATCTCCACAAAACCTTAAAAGACTCTCCGGATGCTCCTCCGTGGGTTCGCTATCTACGCTTTGCCTGGATTCCGTTAATGATACTTTCCTTCACATTCGAATCAATGAAAGTCAGGTCGATTTTCGATTTTATCTGGATTGGCCTTATGCTTTTCCTGCTATCGTTTATTCTCAAAAGACGTGAATTTTCAAATTCGAGAAGCCTGTTGGTAGCGGTATTACCGCTCGCTATATTGTCTTTCATCACCGCTTTTCTTAATGTTTGGAATTTTGAAATAATAGAAAAAATTAACAGCTATATAGAAATAGCATACCCATTTGCCTTTATCTGGCTGGGGGCCTACCTGATTATTTACCGGAAACAAAAAAAAACGCTTGCTAAAGAAAGACAAAAACTGGAAGAAGAAGAAAGGCTCAATAAAGTAATAGCTGCAAGAAAAGATGAACTCGAAAACCTGGTAACAGAGCGGACTGCAGAAATTACAAAACAAAAAGAAGAGCTGCAGAATACATTGGTTGAATTGACAGCTACACAAGGCCAGTTGATACATTCCGAAAAAATGGCTTCACTTGGCGAACTCACTGCAGGCATTGCGCATGAGATACAAAACCCGCTGAATTTCGTCAATAATTTTTCTGATGTAAATACCGAACTGATTGCAGAAATGGAAGAAGCAATCAGGCAAGGCAATATTGAAGAAGTAAAGGCTATTGCAAATGACATCCGCGATAACAACAGCAAGATTACCCATCACGGAAAACGTGCTGATGCGATAGTGAAAGGAATGCTGCAGCACTCCCGTACCAGCACCGGGCAAAAAGAACCAACGGATATCAATGCCCTCGCAGATGAATACCTGCGGCTGGCTTATCATGGCTTGCGTGCAAAAGACAAATCTTTTAACACCAGCTACGAAACACATTTGGATCCTCAGTTGCCCAAAATAAATGTTATTCCACAGGATTTTGGCCGGGTGATACTAAACCTTTTCAACAATGCTTTTTATGCAGTAGCAGAACGAAAGAAAAAAGAAGCAACAGGCTACAAACCAAATGTGATACTTACAACAAGAAGAATACGGGATCAAATTGAAATAGTAGTAGCTGATAACGGTGGCGGTATTCCGCATAATATATTGGATAAAATTTTTCAGCCATTCTTTACTACAAAGCCTACAGGCCAGGGTACCGGGCTGGGGCTTTCTCTCAGCTACGATATTGTTACCAAAGGACATGGTGGCAACCTGAGGGTAGAAACACAAGAAGGCGAAGGAACAAAATTTATCATTTCAATTCCTTTGAGGCAGAACGCCCAAACCCAGGCATAACCGGTTATCATTAGCCGAATTTTGCCTGGCGGCTTTTTATGTTTCTTCAGGATCTATACAGGCTGTTGATGTATTAAATTTGTGCCCTATTACTTAACCCTTATAACCTTGCTGTGTCAGCTATCTTGCAGAAAGAGCAGATACTCACAGCCGGGAAGAAGAAAAGAGAAGCCGTTGATTTTATTATTCTGTTACCATTATAGTCTTAAATTCGACTAATTTTTTAGAACAACATGAAAATATTAGTAGTAGACGACGAACTGGATATGCAAACACTGTTTGAGCAGCGATTTCGCAGGGAAATCCGCAGTCATGAAATGGATTTTGCATTTGCGCATTCAGGAGAAGAAGCACTCTCCTTCCTGAAAACACATGTACATGAAGCTGTACTAATCCTTTCTGACATTAATATGCCCGGCATGAGCGGCCTGGAGTTGTTAAAAGAGATAAAAGGAAACTTTCATGAGCCCCCTCCCGTTGTGATGATGATAACAGCATATGGTGATCCTGAAAATTACAACCAGGCAATCAAACTCGGGGCTGATGATTTTCTTACTAAACCTATTGACTTTACAGTATTAAAAGATAAACTCAAATCAATACACTGATGGCTAAGATACTTGTAGCGGATGATGAAGTAGACCTGGAAATGCTGATAAAACAAAAGTTCCGCCAAAAAATACGTGAAAAGCAGTATGAGTTTGTTTTTGCCGTCAATGGCAATGATGCCCTCAGCAAACTGGAAGAGCACCCGGATATTGATGTGGTGCTGAGCGACATTAATATGCCCGAAATGGATGGGCTTACTTTATTATCCAAATTAAGCGAAGTAAGTCCGCTGATTAAAGCAGTTATCGTATCTGCCTATGGCGATATGGATAATATCCGCACAGCTATGAACCGTGGCGCTTTTGACTTTCTTACAAAGCCAATCAACTTTGATGACCTTGATTTAACCGTGCAACGAACAATAAAACATGTAGCACAGGTAAGAGAAACATTACAGGCGATAAAAGAAAACAACATTCTTCGCATGTATGTAGATGAAAACGTACTCAATTTCATGAACCGCCGCGAATTTGAATCGCACCTGATGGTGAATGAAACGGTACAGGCTACAGTAATGTTTATTGACATCTGCAGTTTCACTGCTATCAGTGAAACGGAAGCAGCTGATACGGTTGTGAAGTTGCTGAATAATTATTTTGATGTAATGGTAAAAGAAATCATTACGCAAAAAGGACATGTAGATAAATTTATCGGGGACGCGGTAATGGCTGTTTTTCATGGAGAGTTTAATCTTGACAGGGCCATTGATGCCGCATTGGCAATCCGTAAAAACATAGAAGCCCTGCCATCACAATCGTTGTTTTCTCCCAAAGTTTCCATTGGAATTAACAGTGGTGAAATGATTGCCGGCAATATCGGGTCTGCTACCCTTCGTCGGCTCGACTATACCGTAATCGGCGATGCAGTTAATATTGCACAGCGACTGCAATCCGCAGCTGGCGAAGGTGAAATTATCATCAGCGAAGAAGCCTATAACGATATAAAAGAGTCATTCAACTGCGAGCATGTAGGTGAAGTAAAACTAAAACACAAAACCAACCCGATGGTTATTTATAAAGTGATTGACTAAGATTTTATTTTATCCGCATTTCTTTCCCTGAACCAGAAATACAGCGGCACACCAGTAAGCATTAGTATCAGTCCAAAAAGTGCTTCCCTTGGCCGTTCAATTATTGTATTGAAGAACAATACAACACAAAAAATTATTACAATGGCTGGGATTACCGGGTATCCCCACACCTTATAGGGCCGTGGTGCATCCGGCATTTTCTTACGAAGAATA
>JAEUVI010000167.1 GCA_016787105.1 Chitinophagaceae bacterium
AGCAACTCCCAGCTCCACGCAATCGCTTCTTTTTTGAAATAATCGCCAAAGCTCCAGTTGCCCAGCATTTCAAACATGGTATGATGATAGGTATCCACGCCCACTTCTTCCAGGTCATTATGCTTACCACTTACCCTTAAGCATTTCTGAGTGTCAGCAACCCGCGGATAAACAGGTTTCTTATTACCAAGAAAAAAATCCTTGAATTGGTTCATACCCGCATTGGTAAACATCAGTGTCGGGTCATTCTTGACCACGATAGGTGCGGAGGGCACAATCTCATGTCCTTTACTGCGGAAAAAATCCAGGAACTGCTGTCGTATTTCTGAGCTCGTCATAATGTGAATGGTGATAGTTATTGAATAGTTAGCTGGCAATTTTCAGTTGGCAGTTTTGGGCAGGTAGTGAACTGCAAATTGCCAACTGGCAACTGAAGATTATGAATAATCGCAGAAACATAGTCTTTATATCGCTGATAATCAACACTATTCAAAAAATAATATGGATTGATTTTTGCTATTATTGGGGCTATCTTTGCCGCCTGAACAATTAAGACAACCCGCTATCGTTTATTTTTTACAGGCATGCAAATGTAATCAATCGGCAGGCAATTGTACCCTGAAAGCAGAACACAGGCGTTGCTTTTATGAAGAAGATAAAGTATTACTACAACACCAATACACTCCGCTACGAAAAGCTGGAAACCCCCTTACGGGTGAAGCTCTTGCGTATATTCGGATTTCTTGCTGCCGCACTTGTTACTGCTACACTTATTTCTTTTTTCGCATTCCGTTTTATAGGTTCCCCTTCGGAAAAACTGCTGCGCAATGAAAACGAAAAGCTGAACGATAATTATAAGGAACTGAATAACCAGGTTAAGGCAATGCAGCAGCAAATGAGTGAACTGGAAAAAAGGGATAATGGTGTATACCGTGCCATATTCGAAGCTAACCCGATACCCGATAGCGCAAGGGCAAAAGAACTGGAAAAGAAAATAGAAATCGCCAAGATAGAAGGAATGAACAATTATGAACTCACTTCTTCCATCCTTTCATCCATGAACAACCTTGCTGCACGTATCAGCTCACAAAAAAAATCCTATTCCGAAATAGATGGCCTGCTTAAAACAAAAGAAAATATTCTTGCAGGTACTCCTGCTATTCAGCCGGTAAGCAATAAAGATCTTACACGTATCGCTTCTGGTTTTGGTTACCGCATTGACCCGATTTATAAAACTACCAAGATGCATGCGGGCATTGACTTTACCGCACCGCAGGGTACTCCCATTTATGCTACTGCCAATGGAACAGTGAAAGTGGCAGGAATGAGCGACGGTGGTTATGGCAACCATGTTGTAATCAATCACGGGTATGGATACGAAACATTGTACGGTCATATGTTTCGTGTAAAAGCGAGACCTGGTCAAAAAGTGCAACGTGGTGAAGTAATCGGCTATGTAGGTAGTACTGGTAAATCGACCGGGCCCCATTGCCATTACGAAGTGCATAAGAACGGACAAAAAATAGATCCTGTTTATTTCTTCTATAATGATTTATCTCCCGATCAGTTTGATTTGTTGCTGAAAAAAGCAGCTTCTTCCGACCAGAGTTTTGATTAGAAATCCTGTTAAAAAAATTTTGGCCTCCCAGCGAAAATGATGTGGAAAACTGAGTGCTTTATTTTTTATTTTTTCAATATACAACAGTCGTATCTTTACTTATACTATGACAAAACCTCTTATACAATTACCATTAGATTTTTCAGCAACAGATGAAACTGGTTTAGCTATGAAAGAAACATCAGCTTATACAATACCAACACGCCCTGCAATTACAATTGCAGAGGAAGAAATAGCACCGGTCGCACCAGCACAGATGCCGTTGCAAAAAACAGCTGAAAGAAATATTGAATCAAAACCTGTTTCTACAAGAGGAAGACGTTCATTAAAAGATATCGGGCTTGAAGCTGATCTGATACAAGTACCGGAAGACAACATTTTATTTCAAAAACAATATTATTCTATTGGCGAGGTAGCTGGCTGGTTTCGTGTAAATCAATCATTGCTCCGCTACTGGGAAAGTGAATTTGATATATTACAACCGCGTAAGAATAAAAAAGGGGATCGCTTTTTTCGTCCTGTAGATGTAAAAAACCTCCAACTTATATATGACCTTCTGCGCCGCAGAAAATTTACCATTGAAGGCGCTAAAGACTATCTCAAAAACTCCAAAAAGACAGAAGAGAAATTTGCGATGATACAATCGCTGGAAAAAATCAAGGCTTTTATGCTGGAATTAAAGGCAGGGTTGTAATCTAAAACTTTATAAATCATTAATTTATTGATAAATGTCAAGCTCAAATGACATTTATGGCTTGGTTTTTGTCAATTTAACAACTGAAGACCTGATTAACCTCACAACTTTATTCTCAATTCTTACAATAGCTACCGTGCCGGACACCTAAAAAGGACCATTACCAATCCAATTATTCTATCTGGGCCGTTGCAGTTTTAAGAAAAACACCTCTGTACATTTCTATTAAAAAAATTCACCTGGAGTTTTACTCCACTGTTGCTACTTGTGTGCTGGTATATATATATCTGCAAAATTCACCAAAAAGGTAAATGCTTATTCAATTTCGCGTTTACCTTTTTTATTTCTATTACACTTTGTGCACCATACGTATATCTGTTCCTGCTCCGGCGATGTCGATATTCAGCTTTTCCATCAACTGCAATACCTGCATCGTTACTTCCTGCCGTATACCATTAAATTCTGCAGCGGTAACAGGCGCTGTAAAATATTCCGACTGAACGATGAATGCAGTGCCTGTTATATCATTCAGGAAAACGGATGAATTCTCTATTTCTTTGCGGCCCACTATTTTCCTGATACTGCTTACAAGATCTTCCAGTTGCTGTGAAGATGTATTCAAGCCAATTTCCAGTTTCAAATCTCCCCTGCGTTGCGATCTCATTGAAAGATTATCAACAATTGTATCTACCATTTGCTTATTGGGAACCGTCACAAATGTTTTTTGATCGGTGCGCAGGCGCGTACTGCGCAATCCGATTTTCTCAATAATACCTGTTACATTCTGCACTTTTACCTGATCGCCGGTTGCAAACGGTTTGTCAAAGAAGATAATAAACGATGCAATCAGGTTTTCAAGACTTTCCCTGAGTGATAATGCAAGTGCTGCACCCACTAATCCGAGGCCGGTAAGCAGGTTTTTTATTTCAAAATCAAATGCGAAATGAAAAATCATCAACACGCCATTGATCACAATAATTACTTTAAAGAAATCTTTGAAGAAAACGATCAATTGGTTATCAGTTTGGTCCGGCGTCAGGTTTGCCTTCATCTGCAGGATGATGGCGATAAAATCAATCATTCGCAGCAGCAACCAGATAAAGGAAATGATCAACACTATTGTTGCAGCGGCATGAATAATCTGGCTGCTGGTATACTTGTATATTTCTACTTCCAGTAATTGTGGAAACCTGAGGCGGTGCAACGCTACAATAGATACAAAGATGACAAGAAATAAACCCAGTGGCTGCATTACCAGCCCTGTGAAAGAAGCTTTGTCTATATCCTTCCATATTCTTTTTACAAGGCTAAAAAGCAAACCGGCCAGAT
>JAEUVI010000054.1 GCA_016787105.1 Chitinophagaceae bacterium
AAAAGAAGCAGGCCTCAAGATAACTTTCCTTTCTGCCGTTTACATTTTCGTACAAATGCTTTGACCTTGTTTTTTGTTGAAACAGGGAACCAATTGTCTTATTCTGCTTGTTGATTGCCTGCGAATAGCTACTCAATAATATTCCTAACCGGTAAGAAAATTCATGCATTGGCTTTCCGCCAAATGTCGGCCGCTCTGTAAGCCCAGCTTCTTTTGCCATTACAATTAAGTGAAAATGATTTGGCATCAGGCAGTAAGAGATGATGGATGAAACAGGTAATAATTGAGTTCTGAGCTTTTTTATGAAGAACAAATAGTTTTCATGATTGAAAAAAATCGGGTGCTTATTATTGCCACGATTGTAGATATGATAGAATTCATTGGAGGTTAAGTGCATTTGCTATCTACTTTAGAATTGATTTCTAAAGTAAGAAGTATAGCTAAACACAACAGATATGGTTTTGTGCAATGTATAAGTTGCTGGTATGGTTTAGTTCAAAGGATTGCACTGTTTTTCGGTATTACGGTTCAGGCCGCTGGGAGCGTCCCGACCCTCATACAGGACACTTCTCATGATAGTTTATCAATTCAATCGGCGTTTTCTCAATTTCAAAACCAGTATAAGTGTTGATTACTTCATTCAACACTTCGTTTACCTCTTCTTCGGTTTTAAGAGTTACCAGCCTGTTGCGGAACTCTTTTATGTTTGGTAAACCTTTCAGGTAATTGGCATAATGACGGCGCATTTCATTGATACCAACAACCGGCCCTTTCCACTCTACAGATTTTTGCAAATGTTTACGGCATACCGTCACACGATCTTCAACTACAGGGGAAGGGAGATGCTCGCCCGTTTTTATAAAATGTTTTATCTCGTTAAATATCCATGGATAGCCAATAGCGGCACGGCCAATCATAATACCATCTACACCATAGCGGTTTTTATATTCTACTGCTTTTTCCGGCGAATCAATATCTCCGTTTCCAAAAATAGGAATAGTGATACGTGGATTGTTTTTTACTTTTCCAATCAATGACCAGTCAGCTTCACCTTTATACATCTGCGCACGGGTACGGCCATGTATCGCTAATGCTTTGATACCTACATCCTGCAAACGCTCCGCTACTTCTTCAATGTTTTTTGTTTTATCATCCCAGCCCAATCTTGTTTTCACCGTTACCGGTAAAGATGTGGATCGCACAACTGCATCTGTCAGTTTTACCATCAGGTCAATATCCTTCAATACCCCGGCGCCGGCACCACGCAATGCTACTTTTTTTACCGGGCAGCCAAAATTGATATCTAATAAATCAGGATTGGTAACCTCCACAATTTTTGCAGCCATAGCCAAACTGTCTTCATCGCCACCGAAAATCTGGATACCAACCGGCCTCTCATAATCGAAAATATCCAGCTTGCGCCTGCTTTTTATCGCGTCACGGATTAACCCTTCGCTACTGATAAACTCAGTATACATCAGGTCTGCACCATTATCCTTGCACACCGCACGAAAAGGCGGATCGCTTACATCCTCCATCGGCGCCAGCAATAGCGGAAAATCCGGAAGCTCTATTTTATCAATCTTTACCATTTTACATTTTATTTGTAACCGGTTATAGCTGATTATCCGCAGGTTAAATAAATTTTATCCCTGAATTCCATCATCTGCCAACGGTCAGTTACATTTGCTTGCTCTTCCGCACTATGGCGGAAACCTGCAAATTTATTGACAAATTTTTTAAGCAATGGCATATCCTGCAACGAAACGATATAGTTACCTCGGACAGTTTGGAATACTGATTGGCCTGATTGGCGGTGGATTGATATTTGGCCAGGTTATAGCATTGATTCCATTGTTTTTAAAAACCGGCGGGTCGCTTATAGGAAGCAACTCAAGAGAAGTGATTGATAAGTTATTTGTGCCTGAAAATGCCGGTGTACTAAGGTTGGTCCAGTTTCTTTCTACATTTTTTTTATTCTTCCTGCCAGCTTTTTTCTATGCACGCATCTGTCATAAAAAACCATTGACCCATTTGGGTTACAAAGAATCAGTGAACATACAGCAGGCCGGGCTTGCAATTGTAATCATGTTTGTGTGCCTCCCGCTGGTTGGCGCATTAACAGAGCTGACTGAAAAACTTCCTTTTTCAAAAGCAACATTTGAAAAATTCAGATTGGCAGAAGAGGAGTATAATAAGCAGGTTAGTATTATTGGTCGTATGAATAATTTTGGCGACTATATTTTG
>JAEUVI010000056.1 GCA_016787105.1 Chitinophagaceae bacterium
GGCAATAAATAAAATACCATCGCCGGAAAATTTTTGCTGTGCAGCATCTTCACCAATCATATCAATCTTATTTCCTACGGCGATAAAGTTTTTATTTTGCTGCTGCACCTGCATCAGTGCAACTTCCACATCAGCCTGCGATTCTTTTGTTACATCAAATAAATACAACACCAAATCACTTTGCTGCATTTTCTCCATACTCTTTCCCACTCCAATAGATTCGATTACGTCTGTGCTTTCACGTATGCCCGCCGTATCAATCAACCGAAACAAAATTCCATTGATATTGATTATTTCTTCAATTGTATCTCTTGTAGTACCGGCTATTTCGCTAACAATAGCACGGTTTTCATTCAGCAACGAATTCAATAAAGTTGATTTGCCTGCATTCGGTTTTCCAACTATGGCAACATTCACTCCGTTCTTAATTACATTACCCAACTGAAATGAATTAATCAACTGTTGTGTTGATTGAGATAAAGCTTGTATCAATCCGTAAAACTTTGTACGGTCTGCAAACTCTACATCTTCTGTTGCAAAATCAAGTTCCAGTTCTATCAATGCAGAGAATTGAATGAGTTGCTCTCTAAGTTCTTTCAATGTAGTTGAAAATCCACCACGGATATTGTGCAAAGCTGTATTACGGCTGGCTTCAGTGTTACTGGCAATTAAATCAGCCACAGCTTCTGCCTGGGCTAAATCCAGTTTACCTTTTAAAAAAGCCCTTTGTGTAAACTCACCCGGCTTTGCAAGCCTTGCCCCATGTGCAATACAGGCATTTATCACCTGCTCCTGTATATAAGGCGAACCATGACAACTGATTTCTACTACATCTTCGCCAGTATAGCTTTTTGGATTTTTAAAAAGGGAAACAACAGCTTCGTCCAATACTTTATCACCATCTTTTAAATAACCAACATGAATTGTGTGTGATAACTGTTTGCTTAAATCTTTTGAAGGAAATAAATCATTAATGATATTGATTGCATTACTGCCGCTTAATCTTATTACACCAATAGCACCAATGCCATGTGGTGTGGCCAATGCAATTATCGTATCATCCCAGCCTGTTAATTTTCCGTTCATATTGGCCCAAAAATAAACAACCCCCTTGTTGTATCAACAAGAGGGCTGTTTTAATTAATTCAGAAAATTTTATTCTGCCGTTACCACGAAAGTAATTGGCTGTTTACGATAAGCCTTTACCTGGCGGCCATTCTGCTGGGCAGGTGTCCATTTCGGACCTTTCTTAATAATCTTTACAGCTTCTTCTTCCATACCATAACCATGACTGGTTTGTGGTTTTACATCACTGATATTTCCTTCTTTATCCACGATAAACTGAACCCATACAGTGTACTGGCCTTCTGGTGCGCCATTGTCCACCGGTGTATTTGCATTCAGGTTTCTTTCAAGGTATTTGCGCCATGCACCTTCTCCACCAGGGAACTGTGCTTCAATTTCTACTTTTTCAAATACCTTGTTTTCGTCTTCCTCTTTCTTTTCTTCTATTACCTGTTTTTGTTCAATAACGGGAGCAAGACCTTCATCTTTAATACCTTCCTGGCTTACCACGTCAATCTTGGTATCTTCCAGTTCCTTTGTTTCAGGCGGTATCTCATCTTTTTTCACTTCCTCATCCTTCACGATTTTGGGAGGGGTGAATTTTGTCATTTCCACTTTAGGAGGTTCCTGCTTTGGTGGCGGCGGTGGTGGTGGTTCAGGCTTTTTCTCTTCTTCCTGTTTTATTTCTTCCATCACCAGGTCATTCACCTTAAACTGGGCAGCATTTTTATCAGTCATGCTGCTGGCCAGAAACGAACCGCCTAATGCTAAAGCTGCCAGGGAAACCGTAATAATCAAGGCCTTGGTAATACGGCCATTGTACGTTTTCCGCAGTTCATAAGCACCGTATTCTTTATTACGATTCTCAAACACGAGGTCGAGGATATCGGCGCTTAGTATTTTGTTTGCTTCCATTTTACGATTTTAGTTTAGAATTAAGATGCAGTTGCCTGCATTATTCCATAATAAAATTAATCTATTTAGCCGGAGCTGCAGTAGCAGGTGCTGCAGAGGGTAAAGTACCTTCTGTTGTTTGTACCACTTTCAACTCATCCGGGAACAGATCCACCATTGCAAAACGTTTTACACCATTGATAGCCATTTCATCCAGTATATCAACTGTGTTTTTATACGTTGCATCCGGTGTGGGTTTAATAACGACTACAAAGTCTTTGTCAAGACATGACTTTTGATCACCGCCATTTTTCTCCCAGATTTTCTTACAGCCCTCATCATGAACGTGAGCAGCCATTACTTCTTTTCTTTTTTTGATAATCTCCTCGCGGATTTTACCAAAGCTGGATGGAGTAAAGTTTGAAGCATCTGGTAATAACTGACCCATGTAATAATACACAGCGTTATCCTTACCGAGGATAATTGTCATTGCCCCGGATTCCTTTGCTTTATTCTGCTCTTCATCCTTGTCAGTATCCTTTGGCATGAACAGGTCCATCGTAGAAGGTGTACTCATCGTTGTTGTAAAAATAAAGAACGTGATGAGCAGGAACCCTAAGTCCACCATGGGAGTCATATCCACGCGGGTAGAAAGCTTTTTGGCTTTTTTGACGCCCGGGCCTTTTTTATGACTATCGCCACCACCGGTATCTATACTTGCCATAGTTTTAAGAGTTTATTTTTTTAAAATAAATTATTTCTTACCTGCCTGCATCTGTTTTTGCCTCTCTGCATATAACTCTGTACCTGCAGGGGCATCTTCAATAGCAGTTACCAACTGGAATTTGTAAATATCGTTGCGTTTGAATGCATTCAACACCTCTTTAAACTGAGGAAATTTAGCCGCATTATCGCCTTTGATAAGATAGTTGATCTTCTTACCGGCAAATGCCTGCACTGCATCCCTGATCCAATAATACAATTCATTGTTGGCTGAATCCTGGATAGGAATTCCTGGCCATTTCTTTTTACCCTGATCCTCAGGAGCCAGGGAAAGAAGCTGTTTCAACCCGCCAAAAGAAACACCAACCATTGGTGTTCTGGTAAAGTTTTTCATTTCTGCTTCAGTGAGACCTAGCTGCCTGGTATCGTTCATGTTTTTGATAACATTATACTTCAGGCCCGGTTCTTTTTCTGTCAGCATTGAAAAATATGCTTTTCCTGTACTGTCAAGTATCACGAGAATCGCATCATTTTCAGGAAGAAGTTTTGTTGAAACAGAGTTGGGCGTCGTAATTTCTACGGGCTCTGGCGGCTTGAATTTTGTCGCCAGCATAAAGAATGAAAGAATAAGGAATGCCACATCCACAAACGGGGTCATGTCTGTGTCCGTACTCTTTCTTGGCATTTTAACACTTGGCATGTTACACTGTTTTAGTTAATGAGATTCATTTGTTTCATTTTTCCATACACCCGTTTCAATTCTCTTATTTATAAAGAGAACCGAAGCTTTGAGTTAATGTGAAACCTGATTCATCTATGCCGTAAGTGATAGCGTCAATTTTTGTTGTAAACACGTTATACATGATCAAAGCCAATGCAGATGTACCGATACCAAGTGCCGTGTTATAAAGGGCCTCAGAAATACCTACTGCCAGTTCGTTTGCTGCACCTGCACCACCTTCATCACCAAGTGCCGAGAACGATTTAATCATACCAATTACCGTACCCAGCAGGGCGATAAGGGTACCAACTGATGTAATTGTGGAAAGAAACACCAGGTTTTTCTGCAACATAGGCAATTCCAGCGCAGTAGCTTCTTCTACTTCTTTCTGTATAGCCAGTACTTTCTGTTCTGTATTCAGGTGCTGCTCAGTGATCATTTCTTTGTAGCGGCGAAGACCTGCTTTCATTACGTTTGAAACAGAACCTCTTTGTTTGTCACACTCAGACAATGCAGCATCTACATTTTTATTAGCAAGGTGATATTGCACTTTGCGGATAAAATCGGAGATAGAACCGTTACCCAGTGCTTTACGGATAGTAAGGTAACGCTCAATAGAGAAAGTGATAACCATGAGGAACATGCCGATCAGCAACGGTACAATGATTCCACCTTCATAAATCCTGTGAAAAGCCCCGATAGGATGTTTGTGGTTTGGCCAGAATCCGCCATTTGCATCGGGAGTCTTAAATCCATCAGCGCTTCCCATTACAAAACGCCAGATTAAATATCCGCCGATTACGCACAGAATAGGAGCAATCCATGAAATCGCATTACCGCTTTTTTTTGCCTGAACAGAGGTAGCCTTAACAGATGCGGTTGCAGTCGGTTTTGTTTCAGCCATGATCGTAATTTTTAGTGTTTTAAAAATTTTGTAAATAAAAAATCAGAAATTATCTGGTTACAGTTTCAAAGAAAAAAAATTTATACAAGTAAAATATCGTCCGATTTTCTATAGGAAAGGGCTTCAAGTTAAGAAATTTTTCCAAAGCAACAACTCTTTAAAAAGAAATTTGAAAATTATATCTCATCGCTTTTTTACTATGTATGTCGCGCAAAAAATTTAAAAGAAAAGCTATTCGTAACGAAGGGCTTCAATAGGATTTAATCTTCCTGCTTTTAATGCAGGATATAGTCCGGCTGCCAGGCCCACTACGGTACATATTATTATACCATATGCAATCCACTTCCATGGCACCACAAACCCGGTATTCAGAAACATAGAAAATAAATTGCCGACCATGATGCCGAGAAAGATACCGAATATAGCACCCATGATGCTAATTATGATAGCTTCCATAAGAAATTGTTGTCTTACCATCTTACTTTTTCCGCCAATAGCTTTTACGAGGCCTACTTCCTTGGTACGCTCCGTTACAGATACCAGCATAATATTCATAAGGCCGATAGCTGCCCCGATAAGCGTTATAAGGCCGATTACAGTGGCTGAAATTGTAAGAAAGCCCAAACTATTCATAGCTTTTTCCGCAATGGCATCACTACGATCTATTACAAAATTGTCCTGCTCGGTAGTAGTAAGTTTTCGTATGGAACGAAATACACCTTGCGCTTCGCCCATGGCATTGTCTACCTGTTTTAAATCATCTGCCATGACGCCAATAGAATAAGATGCAAATGATGGAGCAAAATTGCGATCTACATTTTTATAACTAACGATAATAAGGTTATCCCGGTTAAATCCAAATGAAGATCCCTTACTCTCCAGCACACCAAGCACCCTGAAGGGAAGATTGTTCAGCCGTACAATCTGGTTCACAGCTTTCTCTGGGTTGCCTTTGAATAAATTAGATGCTACACTATATCCAAGTATACAGGCATTGCGGCCGGTAATTACATCTATATTATTCATGTTTCTTCCGGCAATCAGCTTAAATCCGTTCAGTAATAAATAATTTTCATCTCCGCCGAGCAGGGTTACGTTCGGGCTTGTTTTGCGTGTATCATAAGATACAATCGCGTTGCGGTTTGCAAACACAGATATACTTGCAGTGGAAGGAAAAACATAATTCTTTTTAAACGCTTCTGCTTCATCAATGGTGATGCGCTTACCGAGGTTGGACTTCTTTTCTTTTTTTGCGCCTTTTTTTTCTACCTGCAAATCAGGTCCGTTGCCACCACCAAAACGGACTTGCCTTTCCTTATACCGGATAGTAAACCCGTTGGCCCCCATTGAAGAAAAGCTTTCAGAAAGTTTTTGGTTCATAGCGGTAATGGCAGTAATAATACCTACCAGGGCCATGATACCAAAAGCAATAATGGCTACAGTAAGACCAGTACGCAATTTATTACTTCGTACAGTGCGATACGCCAATGAGAAAACATCACCAAAATTCATACGCCCTAAATTAAGGAAAGAACAGCTACCAAAAATCAGGAAAGTATGACCGGTAACTTAGAAATAATACCAGTTGAGCAACAGTCCGGGGAAAATACCGAGCAATATAACAACCGCTGCCAGCAGGACAAGAGTGCCTTTAAATGCAGGGCTCACAGTTATTTCTTGAGCAGCACCCTCTTTGAAATACATCGCCTGTATAACTCTAAAATAATAATACACACTCACAGCAGCCATCAGAACGGCAAAAATAACCAGCCATAAACTGTCTCCTGAAGCCATGGCTGCCTTAAGCATATAAAACTTGGAAAGGAAGCCGGCTGTTAAAGGGATACCGGCGAGTGACAACAAAAAAATAAGAGTAACGGCAGCGAGTAGTGGCTGTTGTTTTGAAAAACCATTGAAGCCTTCAAAACTAAAATCTTTCAACTTGATTAGTACCGCGAAAATACCAATGGTAGCAAGGCTGTATGCAGCAGCATAAAGGATCAAACCTTCTTTCGCATCATCGTTCATGGCATATACGGCCATCAGCATAAAACCTGCCTGCGAAATGCTTGAATAAGCAAGCATCCTTTTTACACTTTGCTGAAATACTGCAGTAATGTTTCCTATAAATAAAGTAACGGCTGTAATAATGCCTATTATTATTTTCCATTGCGGTTGCAGGTTACCAAATCCTTCATAAAATAAGCGGATGAAAGCCACAAATACTGCAACCTTAACAATCGTTGCCATGAAAGATGTAAACACGGTTGGCGCACCATCATATACATCGGGCGTCCAGAAATGAAAAGGCGCTGCTGATACTTTAAATGACATGGAAAAAAGTAACAACAACATACCGGCTATCAGCAATGGCGATGGGCTACCGGGTTTTGTTATCCCAATCACGGCTGTCATGAAACTACCAGTGGCACCATATATCAACGCGATGCCCATAAGCATAAGGCCGGTAGAAAAGGCGCCAAGTAAAAAATATTTCAGCGAAGCCTCATTGCTTTTCAGGTTTCGTTTGTCTGCCCCTGTGAGTATGTATAACGGGATAGAAATAATTTCAATACCCAGGAATAAAATCAGTAATGATTTAAAAGAAGTTGCCAGGGCAATACCGCTGAGGATGAAAAATATCAATGCGAAATATTCAGAATAACTGCTGCCGGTTTTTTCTATGTCCTTTGCAGACAGGATAAAGTAAACAAGTGTGGCAGCAAAAACGATAGTATTAAATAGCAATGCGAAGCGGTCAAAATCCATCATACCGCGTGTATCAATCCTGAAAAAAACAGTGCC
>JAEUVI010000073.1 GCA_016787105.1 Chitinophagaceae bacterium
TGGAACAGGATGGTGCTTCATATAAAGCAACAGGGGAAGAATTTGTATCCGGTTCTCCATTACCGTTAACAGACGGTGCTATCGGTCCGGACGGCGCTTTGTATTTTCTCACAGGAGGACGCAGGCTGGAGTCTGATTTATACAGGGTATATTATGGAAAAGGAGATGAAGCTATACAACCGCTTACTGCCGCTCCTTTGAATGAAGAGCAAAAACTAAGAAGAACATTAGAAGAATATCATGGTGCGCCAAAAGCAGGTGCTGTTGACTTTGTATGGCCTTATTTAAAACATGCTGATCGCTATATACGCTATGCGGCACGTATTGCCCTTGAACATCAACCGGCAGCGCAGTGGCAAGCCAAAGTACTTGCAGAAAAAGATCCGGTTACACTTACACAGGCAGCAATAGCGTTGGCAAGAAAAGGAAATGCTTCGGTAAAAAATCAATTGCTGAATGCATTAAGCGCTATTAACTACTCATCGCTTTCAAGATCGCAGCAGATTGACGTGGTGCGTGCAATTGAACTAACGATAGCGCGGATGGGCAAGCCAGACGCTACTGCACAGGCTACAGTAATTGCTTTTCTTGAGCCGAACTATCCTGTGGCAGATAATAACGAACTCAACCGTGAGTTAAGCAAAGTCTTATTATACCTTGACGATCCAAAATCAGTTGCAAAAACAGTTGATATGCTTGCAACTGCCAAAGATGATAAAAGTGGTGGGCTGGAAACATTCATGAATTCGTCTGACCTTATTATGCGCAACCTGCAATACGGTATGGATATAGCAAGCATGCTTTCAAAAATGCCACCATTGCAACAAACTTTTTATGCTACCGCATTGAGCCAGGCAAAATCAGGATGGACACCTGAGTTGCAGGATAAATATTTCAAATGGTTTTATACCGCGTTCAGTTTCCGTGGGGGTCATAGCTTTCCGGGATTTATCAATAAAGCAAGACAAAATGCATTGGTAAATGTTTCGAAAGACAAATTCAATTATTTCAATACTATCTCTGGGGATTCAATCGCTAATTTATCGGGAACAGATTTGGTAAAAGGAGCGCCACAACCAAAAGGGCCCTGGCACCAGTGGGAAATTGATGAAGCGGTAAATGTGATTGATAGCGGTTTGGTAAGCAGGAATTTTGAACAAGGTAAAGGAATGTTCGCGGCCATCATGTGTATCGCTTGCCATTCTGTTCGCGGCGAAGGCGGTACTGCCGGCCCGGATCTAACGCAACTGGGCACACGGTTTTCAACTAAAGATATTATTGAGGCGATCATGGAGCCTAATAAGACGATTTCCGATCAATATACTAATACTGTTTTTTACCTGAAAGAAGGGGGAACAGTTACCGGTCGCATAGTAAGCCAGGATAACGATAAGTATTCTATTTCCCAGAACCCGTTTGCGGCCACAGTATTGAAAGAGGTAAAGAAATCGGATGTGCTCCGTACAAGAAACTCGGATGTTTCAGCGATGCCACCAGGTTTAATTAACCGGTTGAATAATGAAGAGTTAAAAGATTTGATTGCTTACCTGAAATCTGGCGGTAATCCGCAGGACTCTGTTTTTACCGGGAAGAAAAAATAGACAACATAAAGAGGTATCCAAAAAATAAATCATTTTGCTCAATCAATCCTGGATAGAGAAAGTTTCAAATGCCGCTCAACTGGGCGGTATTGAAACTTCTGTGCTGGATAATGGATTAGGAAGGGGTACTCGCATAGCATGGATTAATACCGGAACAGGATTGCGATATAAAGTTGTGCTGGATCGTGCTATGGATATTGCTGACGCTTTTTATAATCAATACAGTCTTGCATGGCTCAGCCACTCTGGTATTACTGCTGCTCAGCCATTTTCTGATAAAGGAATAAACTGGCTGCGCACCTTTGGCGGCGGTTTGTTGACGACATGCGGGCTATCGCATGTAGGCGGACCAGAGTCAGATGAGTATGGAGAACGCGGATTGCATGGTAATATCAGTAATACGGCGGCAGAGATAGAATCAATCATACAGCCAGATCTTTCCATAGGGAAAATGGAAATGTCCATTACCGGTAGAATGAGGGAAACACAGGCATTAGGACCAAGCCTGGAACTGAAACGAACAATCAGTGGTAAATTGGGCGAAGCAAAAATTTCTATTAAAGACGAAATAATCAATAAAGGAAATAGTCCGGCGCCACACATGCTTTTATACCATTGCAATTTTGGCTGGCCGCTGGTAGATGAAGGAACAGATATCATCTGGGATGGCAAATGGAAGCCAAGAGACGGTGATATTAATACAAACCGGATTTTTGGTAAGACAAATAATTTTCACAAATGCCCTGGCCCGATAGATGAACATAGTGGCAGGGGTGAAGAAGCTGCCTTTATTGACATTGAAGCAAATGAAGAAGGCAAATGCAATTGCGGCTTGTATAATTCACAGTTGGGTATTGCAGTCATTATCCGTTTTTATAAAAAACAATTGCCGTGGCTGATTAACTGGCAACACTGGGGTAAAAACGAGTATGTGACGGGACTTGAACCTGCGACCAATCCACCAATAGGCCAGGCGAAAGCAAGAAAGCAAAATGAATTAATACTACTTGCGCCCGGAGAAACGAAGACGTATGATTTGGAATTTGAGGTAACTTCCGATAAAAAGATGATAAAACAATTTGTAAAAAACACAACGATTGCCCTTTAATAATTTTTTAATAGTTGCCAATGGAAAAAATAAGTTTAGCACAGAAAGCTCTTGACCAGGGAAAAGGAATATTGCGCCTGTCACCAACATGGGTGCCAAGATCGTTTTGCATACCCGGGCGCCGCATCAAGCTGCACCAGGATGATTACTATGCATTGGGTGGCATACGGGGCGGTATTGATGAGCGCTGGCTTTCGTCAACTACTCCTGCAGACAATGGACCCTTAACGAGTAAGAATGAAGGATTAAGTCATATTGTATTTGAAGACGGAAGCAGCGTAACACAAATCGTTTTACGTGATGCTATCAGTGAGTTGGGAAGCGCTATTATTGGATCGCGGTTATGGAATCAAT
>JAEUVI010000097.1 GCA_016787105.1 Chitinophagaceae bacterium
TGCGGCATGACCGGCCGGATAAGAAGTAGTTCCAACGTATAAACTATTTCCCCCGTATACATTATAAGCCTGCCATGTTGCATCTGAAGTTTTAAACAATACAGGAGAAGTTCCTGAGTCATCTCTTACAACAAAAACGATATGACTGGCTCCGCCATTACCAGTACGGGTAAGCCTGGCAATGTATACACCAGATACTGCTGTAGCAGGAACTGCCCATGAAGCAGAGGTACTCCAGTTACTACAATCAATAAGACCAGTGCTGCTATTGGCATTGGGAGATGGCTGAATAGTTCCTGTAAAATTTCCAAGGTTTGTAATCAACCTTGCACCATTCCCCTGGTAATAACCAAGGCGGTAAATGCGTACAGAGTATGCAGCACCATCAGTTACATTTATTTTAAAACTGATAGTTTGTCCTTTATTTACGCTTATATCTGTACCGAATCCCTGAATCGTTAGGTCGCCGGCACCACTAATATCCCATTCTGAAGACGGGTTTCCTGTAAGCGCATTTTCTGTTAGGATTGGGTTTTGTGCTATTGTAGTTGTAAAAAGACCGATTGCAAAGGATACTGTTAACAATTGTCTCTTCCAGCTACGGCACGAGAATTTCATTGCCATAATGGGTTGGTGGTTTATTGACTAAAAAAGGCGCTAATCAGGAGCTTTTAAGCCGATATTGTAGTGTTCATCATCGGGCTAACAAGAGGTACTCTAAAGTTGGAATACAGATAAACTTTCGTTTATCATGATATGCAAAAGTAACGTGAAAATTCCAAACAACAGGGACTCTGTATAATGAGTGGAAAATTTCTTTGCTAAAGTATATATTGGTCTAAAGAAAAAAAACCGTGTAAATACCTGATTTTGGATTCATGTTATTTCGTATTCACAAGCTCGAAGCATTTAAAACCGTTACGCTATTTTAGAATTTTCCTTCATCAACATCTTTAATAAACTTTATAACTCCTGTCATAAAAATTTTCTGATCGTCCCACATAGCCAGGTGGCTTCCATTCGGACAATACAGGTACCTGCCATGCTGCACAAGCTTGCTCTGCTCCTCCATTGCTGCGGGATCCATTGTATCATATTTAGCCCCAATCATCAGAGTGGGTACTTTAATTTCTTTTAAACGATCTTTTACATTCCAGTTTGCCAGCCTGCCGGAAATACCAAATTCGGAAGGTCCCTGCATCATTGTATAAATAACATTGTTGGTATGCTTAAATGAACGATTCACTCCATCCGGCCATACTGGTAACCGGCACAGGTGTTGATTATAAAAATTAGGCTTTAATAATTCCATGTATCTAGGACTCGAAAAATCACCTTTGGCTTCTATGGCCCGAACTTCAGCCAATACTGCAGTATCCATTTGCTTAGCTAATACTTCATCCGCGTATTTTCCATAATCCGGGCAACTCGCCATCATATTTGCTATTAATAATCCTTTCAGGTTCTGTTGATATTTTAACGCATACGACATGGCAAGAATACCACCCCATGAATTTCCCAATAAATAAAAATTAGTATTATCTGCACCAATCGCTTTCCGAACCTGCTCTACTTCTTCTACAAAGCGCTCAGTTGTCCATAAACTGCTGTCTGTAGGTTGATCACTATAATAAGATCCTAATTGATCGTATTCATAAAATTCAAATCCCTCTTTTGGGAAAAAACTTTCGAAGCACTCCATGTATTCATGTGTACCTGAAGGCCCGCCATGTAATAGTAAAATTTTTATAGCTGGGTTATTACCAAACCGTTTTGTCCAGACTTTAAAATTCCCGACAGGAGTTGTGATGGGAATCATTTTAACACCGGCAGATTGCACGCCTGTATCGCCATAATTAAAATAAGAAGCGACAGTTGTGTTACCGCCTGTTTGCTTTTTTTCAAGATTGCTGCAGCCAGCAAAAGCAAGTACACCTGCAAGGATAAAATACAGTTTCATTATACTATTACTTTGAAATAAAAAGGTAACTATTATTTCGTTTACTTTCGCGTTTGAGTTTCATTTACCTTAAAACATGTTTTGTTTTATTAATTATTCACCATGACAAAATTCACAGGACTTATTATTCTGCCGATTTTTTTTATTTCCTGTTCGCAAAAGCAGAAAGCAGACTTGCTTATACATAATGCAACTGTCTATACTGTTGATTCTTCTTTTTCCATCAAAGAGGCTATCGCCATAAAAGATGGAAAAATTATTGAGACAGGAAAGAGTGCCGATCTGCTGAATAAATATGATGCAACGGAAAGTTTAGATGCCGCTGGCAAATTTATTTATCCGGGCTTTATTGATGCGCATGCACATTTTCTCGCATACGGATTGGGGCTGCAAACTGCCGATCTTGTTGGCACAAACAGCTGGGATGATATATTGCAAAAACTGAAAACATTTGCCACAGAAAACAAAGAGGGATGGTTGATTGGCCGCGGTTGGGATCAAAATGATTGGGCTGAAAAAGATTTTCCTTCCAATGACAAATTAAATGAATTATTCCCTGACAGGCCTGTATTGCTGAGCAGGATAGACGGACATGCTGCTATAGCAAATAAAACAGCACTGGATATAGCTGGTATAAAAGAAGGCGATAAGCTTACAGGTGGTGACATAGAAGTAAAAAACGGCAAACTGACAGGCATACTGATTGACAATGCCATTGATTTAGTTTCTTCAAAAATTCCGTCGCCTTCAGCTGCGCATACGAAAGAAGCATTGTTGGATGCACAGCGCAATTGTTTTGCAATGGGATTAACTACAATTGATGATTGTGGCATCGACTATAATACTGTTCTTTTCATCGACAGTCTTCAAAAAAAAGGTGAATTGAAAATGCGCATTTATGCGATGCTTAGTGATAGCAAGTCAAACTACGATGCAGTTTTTCAAAAAGGAAAAATTAAAACAGACAGATTAAACGTAAGGGCATTTAAAGTATACGCGGATGGTGCTTTGGGATCCCGTGGTGCCTGCTTACTACAGCCTTATTCTGACAAACCTGGTTGGGCAGGATTTCTACTGAGTACCCAGCAGCATTTTGATTCCGTAGCTAATATCCTTTCACAAAAAGGTTTCCAGATGTGTACACATGCTATTGGTGATAGTGGTAACAGAACGATGCTGCGTATTTATGCAAAATATTTAAAAGGCAAAAACGATTTGCGTTGGCGTATAGAACACGCACAGGTAATTAATCAAAGCGACTTCGCATTGTTTGGTGAAAACAATATCGTTCCTTCTGTACAACCTACTCATGCTACATCGGATATGTATTGGGCAAGTGACAGACTGGGAACTGAACGTGTAAAAGGGGCTTATGCGTATAAACAATTATTACAACAAAATGGATGGATACCATTAGGCACTGATTTTCCTGTAGAAGATATTTCGCCATTCAAAACATTCTATGCTGCCGTAATAAGAAAAGACACAAAAGGATGGCCCGACAATGGTTATCAAATGGAAAATGCATTATCAAGAGAAGAAGCAATACGCGGAATGACAATCTGGGCTGCTAAATCCAATTTTGAAGAAACAGAAAAAGGAAGTATTGAAAAAGGAAAACTGGCAGACTTCATTATAGTTGATGAAGATTTGATGAAATTACCTGCTGAAAAGATACTAAGTGCTAAAGTGATAAAGACATACTTAAATGGAGAAAATGTATTTAACCATCAGTAATATTCTTCTCGCTATATAAAATGTGCAGCCTAATTCATTCATGATTAGACTACATACAAAAGCAATTCATACGACAAGAACAAATACACAAATTTTGTATGTTTGCGGCTATGATTAATGGCTCTCCGAAGATCCGTGTAGCAATACTTGACCTTTATGAAGGGTATGTCAATGAGGGCATGCGTTGCATTCGGGAAATACTCAATCAGTACAGCGAAATAAACAATCTCGATTTAGAATGGGATGAGTTTGATGTGAGGAGAAAGAATGAAGTACCTGATATGAGCTATGATTTTTTTATTTCCAGTGGAGGACCAGGAGATCCGCTTGAAAGCCGCTACAGCGATTGGGAAAAAGCCTATTTTACCTGGTTGAAAAATGTGGAGCGCTGGAACGATAATCCGGCAAATCTTCAAAAAAAATACGTTTTTTTCATTTGTCACTCTTATCAACTGGCATGTCGACACTATAACATCGGAGTAGTTACAAAAAGAAAATCAACAGCATTTGGCATTTTCCCTATTCATATGCTTGATGCAGGATTTGATGAACCTGTTTTCAATGGTTTGACAAATCCATTTTACGCAGTAGATAGCCGCGATTTCCAGGTTATACAGCCCAACTATACGATACTTGAAAAAATGGGTGCACAAATTTTATGTATAGAAAAGGAACGTCTCCATGTTCCCTATGAGCGTGCTATTATGGGTGTCCGCTTTAATGAATACATGATTGGCACACAATTCCATCCGGAAGCTGATTCTATCGGCATGACAATGTACCTAAAGAGGGAGGATAAAAGAAAAACAATAATAGAAAATCATGGTGAAGAAAAATGGCACAGCATGATTGCCCATCTTAATGACCCAGGAAAAATAGTCCTCACTTATTCACGCGTTTTACCAAACTTTCTGAATCTCGCTGTAGAACATCTGGTAGGTGAAGCGGTTTAAAAGCTAACAGCATATTAGTTTTCAGTAAAAGACAAAAAAATTCCTGCTAATGAAAGACATCAACAGGAATAAAATTTATCGATAAAGATATCTTATCGATATCCTATTACTAATTTCTTTGTATCTGTAAAGTTACCTGTTCTCATCTTATAATAGTAAGTTCCGGGAGTAAGTAATGACAGATTTGCATTTAATGAATATTGTCCCGCGGCTTTTGTTTCATTCAGCAATACTCTAATCATTCTGCCTTGTACATCATACAGTGAAATATTGACGAGTGACTGTGAAGCAACACCGTAGTTAATGGTGGCTGATTGCTGTACTACAGGATTTGGATAGTTTTGTCCAAGATAATTTTGAACTCCACCTTTGATTTCCGCAGTCAATACTTTCGACAAAGTGAATTTATTATCAAAATCAATTTGCTTCAACCTATAATAATATTTTCCTGCAACCAGATCTTCATCTGTATATGAATACATCTGTTTTACAGAACTATTACCTGCTCCTTTTACAAAACCAAGAGTTTGCCAGTTTGCATTATTGATACTTCTTTGTACCTCGAAACCGCTGTTATTATTTTCAGAAGATGTTTCCCACGCAAGCAACACATTCTTTTGTTGCACAGATAAATGAAAATCTGATAATACAACTGGTAAGGGTACACACATGCCTGACGCAAAACCC
>JAEUVI010000166.1 GCA_016787105.1 Chitinophagaceae bacterium
TGGTTAGACCGACTAAAACGGCGTACAACATGAACTGTGTAAAGACCCAACCTTTTTCATTATTTAGCAGAGCAGTAGTTTAATTGATACTATCCCTTTTTTTATCTTCATCTTTTGTAACTTTACCGCGGCAATTACAAGCCGACGATTTTTAAGTGCCGCTACTACGCCATAGCCATTAGCCTTTTATACAACAGCATCGATCCGGCAACATTTTGACCTTATAGAATATTATGCTTAATAACGGAATTCCAGTCTCCATTTCACTGAACCCAACACTTGAAAGTGATCGTGTATCAGCAAAAAAACAATACAATAAGAAAAGATTATTTCAGCTTTCAGTCATTGCCATTGCAATAGCGGTGTGTATCAGTTTTATTGCCAAACTACTGGTTTACTTAATTAATCTTATTACCAATATTTCATTTTTTGGCAAGTTTTCAATTGCAGCTTCAAGCCCTGCTGATAATACTTATGGTATATATGTTATTGCCGTTCCTGTTATTGGTGGCGCTATTGTTGGTTTAATGGCCAGGTATGGTTCAAAAGCTATCCGTGGCCATGGCATTCCGGAAGCAATGGAGCAAATCTTAACCAACCAGAGTAAAATAAAACCTTCCATTACTTATTTAAAACCGGTATCAGCAGCCATATCAATTGGTACCGGCGGGCCGTTTGGTGCTGAAGGGCCTATTATTGCTACAGGCGGCGCATTAGGTTCTACTTTAGGGCAGGTAATAAAGATTACACCGAATGAAAGAAAAATATTACTTGCTGCAGGCGCCACTGCGGGTATGGCGGCAATCTTTGGCAGTCCTATAGCTGCAATACTGCTGGCAATTGAGTTATTGTTATTTGAATTTTCTCCCCGTTCTTTTATACCCGTTGCGTTGGCTTGCATTACAGGTGCTGCCGGTCATCATTTACTTTTTGAGGAAGGAGTCGTTTTCCCGCTGAATTTTAACTTAAGCGTTGCGTCCAACTACGCACTATTTTTTTATGGTACTATGGGTGTGGCAATTGGCTTATTGTCTGTTGTAGTAACAAAAATTGTTTATTGGATTGAAGACCTGTTTGAAAAACTACCCATCCATTGGGCGTGGTGGCCTGCCATTGGTGGATTGGCAGTAGGTATAATTGGCTTTATTGCCCCAAAAACATTGGGAGTGGGCTATTCTAATATTACCGAACTATTATCGGGAACAATGCCGGTAAAAATTGTTTTATCGCTTTGTGTTTTTAAATTTCTTTCATGGGCCATTTCATTAGGTAGTGGTACATCTGGCGGCACTTTAGCTCCTTTACTTACAATTGGCGGTGCCGCGGGTGCTTTGTTAGGAACTGCAGGCATGTATTGGTTTCCCGATGCCGGTATAAATATTTCCTTATCTGCGTTAGTCGGTATGTCAGCCATGTTTGCCGGCGCATCAAGGGCCTTTTTAACATCTATTGTGTTTGCATTAGAAACAACGGGACAATCCAATGCCTTGTTACCATTGCTGGCAACATGTACATCTTCCTATTTTGTATCCTATTTTTTGATGGATAATACAATTATGACGGAAAAAATATCCCGGAGAGGTGTTTTTACACCGCATTCTTATGAAAGTGATATTCTCGAAAAAACAACAGTGGAGCAGGTATTGGATGATAATGCACTGGCTATTAGTGACACGATGAAAATCAACGAAGTCAGAAAGTGGTTAGAAAATGAGCCTGACCTCAAAGGCAATTATCTCATTATTTCAGATCAGGATGGTAATTATAAAGGGCTGCTCAGTTCATCAAGTTTGTTTAGCAATCATCACAACTCAGAAAGCGAGATTGGCTCAATTGTAAAACGAAATAATTTGTTCATCAGTCCATCCCAAACATTACGGGAAGCCGTACAAAAAATGGCGCATGAAAACGTGGATATACTCCCTATCGTTTCTGATAAAACAATTTCAGGTATCCTGACCTATCAACACATCATTTCTATTTATAAAAACGGACTTGATGAAAATGAAAAAAGACAGGCTCATATTTCATTAAGGCGGCAGCGTTTGAAAATTTTAGTACACAGGCAAAAATTAATTACTGTAATAAAAGGAAAAAACAAGAAACGCTGACATAGATTTTTAATACAGCTGTGGCTAATCGTTATAAGCATCAACTTTTCCGGTACAAATCATTATTTTTAACATTACTATTTTATGAGCGTACAAGAACAAGTAAAAGAGTATATCAACAGCCAACCTGAACCGAAACGCACCGATCTTCAGGAACTTCACCGCCTTATTCAGAAAATAATGCCGAAATGCAAATTGTGGTTCCTGGATGGTAAGGATGAAAGAGGTAAAATTGTATCGAATCCGAATATCGGATATGGACTTCAAACAATAAAATATGCCAATGGGAAAACCAGGGAGTTTTATCAAATTGGTTTGAGTGCAAACACATCGGGAATCTCTGTTTATATACTTGGCATTGAGGATAAGGAATACTTAGCCAAAACCTATGGGAAAAAAATAGGCAAGGCAAGCGTGACAGGCTATTGTATTAAATTTAAAGGGTTGAAAGATGTAAATACTGATATACTGGGAGATGCAATACAATTCGGGGCATCACGCTGAAAACAAAACCTCATAAATAAGAAAAAACATATTTAAAAAATCAAGAAATGCGAGTAATGATAACTGGTGCAACGGGAATGGTAGGCGAAGGTGTATTGCTGGAATGCTTAAACAATAAAGCAGTAAACGAAGTACTGATTATTGGAAGAAAGCATTATAACCGCTCACACCCAAAACTGAAAGAGTTATTATTAAATGATTTTGCAGACATCAAAAACCATACAGAAAGTTTAAAAAATTATGACGGATGTTTTTTTTGCGCGGGAGTGAGTTCGGTTGGTGAAACTGAAGAAAGTTTTACAAAAAAAACATATGATTTTGTTGTTCCTTTCGCAATAACGCTTTCAGAGATCAAT
>JAEUVI010000244.1 GCA_016787105.1 Chitinophagaceae bacterium
ATACTTACGCTAAGGCTAAGTAGAAAAGGTAAAAGTGGTTCGCTCATAATTTTTATTGGTCGGTAGCCTGCTTATTTTTATGGCCATCTTTGTCCCTCTTCTACATAACTTTTTCCGGGATCAGGCGGAGCTACGCCTGCACCACCAATACCGGTACGCCCACCTCTGTCAGGATCATTTGCGCTACCAATACCTCCGTTCAAAACCAATTCTTTTCCATCTTTATCCACGCCGATCAATACGAGTCTTACCTGGTTGTTTTCATCCATCCCCAAATTTACACGCAACCCAATACAGCCTTTTGTCTTTAATAATTGAGAAATATCGCGCAGGTTAAATGTTTCGTGATCAAATAAAACTTTTGAATTGCCATTGTACTTCCCGTTAAGCAGCGCTTCTTTATTCGATTTGAAATTGCTGATAAGCTGAAGTGCTCTTTCGTTTTTTATAAAATGATCAATTTTCCAGAGTGCTTCACCATAGCTTCCCCCGGGAGGTGCTGGAGGTGGAAATTTTGAGTTGCAGGAAATGATGATTGCAATGCCTGTCAGCAGAAAAAATGCAATCATTGCATGAGAAAGTTTTTTAGTGATAATCATAGCATAGATGTTTTGTGGTCAATGAATTTTCAACGGATAAAGCTAAGGTTGATAAGTGATTACCCGTACAGGTATATCTACCTGATTTTTTGAGTAGTCTGTTATGTAGAAACCAGTAGTGATACTGCTGTTTATGCTATTGAGTAGGGTGATATTTGTTGCAGGTTCAGCAGCTGGTGATACATTTTGTTGCTGATTCTCTAACCATTAAACTTTTTCAAATCATGGCAGACCATAACGCATAAAATGCCATCGCAGCAAGCATTCGGGCATGGGGTAAGTTCGGGTGCTTGCTTTATTAAAAATTATTGGACGGTCTTTCTATACTACAATTTTGAAGGCCCCTGGGACTCGCAAAGCAGGACAAACGGAGTTCCGGGGCTTTTCTTTTTTAAATCCTTCATCATCTTTCTCATTCACCGGCTTTTAAATGCAGCTTACCGGAAAAATTTTGCCGGGCCAATTCTTCAATATATATTTGATATCAAAATGATATCAAAACTAAATTTATATGGAAAAGATTATTAAGCCGGTTTCAGGCTATGTTGCATTGTTGGTTTCACTGGTATTGCTGGCGGGTTCCGTGTATTGTTTTATTCATATCCAGGAAAGGGGCTGGGTGATTGCAGGTGCCATTGGATTTTTGATAGCCAGTATTTATATCATGTGTGGCCTTATGGTTATTTATCCCAATCATTCACGTGTACTTAACTTTTTCGGTAATTATGTCGGTACGGTAAAAGCGGATGGTTTGTTTTTTGTAAATCCGTTGTACACCAAGCAGAAAATATCATTACGTTCAGAAAACCTGCAGGGGCAAACGTTGAAAGTAAATGATAAAATGGGTAACCCTATCGAAATAGGAGCAGTGGTAGTATGGCAGGTAGGAGATACCTATAAAGCTGCTTATGAAGTAGAAGACTATGAAGGATATGTAAAAGTGCAGAGTGAAGCGGCTGTTCGTCACCTGGCCAATAGTTTTTCGTATGATAACCTGGAAGATCAGCATGCTGAAATAACACTGCGGGATGGAGGTGATAAGGCAAATGAAATACTGGAAAAGGAACTGGCGGATCGGCTGGCTCCTGCTGGTATCATCATCATTGAAGCAAGAATTGCGCACCTCGCCTATGCCGCTGAAATAGCTGGTGCCATGCTACAACGCCAGCAGGCAACAGCAATCGTTGCAGCAAGAATAAAAATTGTAGAAGGCGCAGTTGGTATGGTGGAAATGGCTTTGGAGATGTTGTCAAAAAAACAAATAGTAGAGCTGGATGAAGAAAAGAAAGCAGCTATGGTAAGCAACCTGATGGTTGTATTGTGTGGTGAAAAAGGGGCGCAACCAATTTTGAATACCGGTACATTGTATCAATAAAATGCAATGAAGAAAGAGATAAGCGGAAATATTGAATTTAAAGAAGAACAGCGGTTCCGCCAGCCTTGGTTGTGGGTGCTTATTCTTATGCCTGTACTTATAAGTATTGGGGTTACCGCTGGCGTGAGTATTTATAGTCTGGGAAAAGGTAGCGAAGGATTGTTAGCCCTTGCCGTTGTAATACCTGTCAACCTGCTGATGCTGTATCTTTTTTTTATTACAAAATTTGAAATAGTAGTAACGGATGAAGCGGTTTATTATAAATGGCCGCCTTTTAACCGGAAATATAGGGCGATAATACAATCTGATATCGAGGAGGTGTATTTGAGAAAAAGTCCGGTGCTTCAAATAGGATATAAAAGAGTAATCGGCTATGGATGGGTGCATAATCTTGGTGCTGCAAAGGGATTACAGTTCGTATTAAAGTCGGGCAAGAAAATATTTATAAGTTGCGAAAAAATAAATGGCTTTCAGCGCGCCGTGGAAAAACTGGCGCCGGTATCATTGAAATAAAAAAATTGTTTTGAGCCAGAAAAAAAGTTTTGTGATACGTATTGACAGCGAAACATACAAAGCCCTGGAAAAATGGGCTGCGGATGAATTTCGCAGTGTGAATGGTCAGATAGAGTGGCTGCTCGTGCAAAAGCTGAAAGAATCTGGCCGTATAAAAGCTGATAAGCCGTCAGCAAAGAAAGATGGAAAGCAATAGCTCCTTGTTTTTGCAGGATATTTCTACCCACACAGATTTGAATTGATTAAAATATTCTTTTTTCACTCCATTTGTAATCAGGAAGCAAGTATTATCATTTCATTGTATGAATACCGGTGTATTCCCTTCTGACCATTTTTTGCCGCGTTAATCATTGCTTTGGCAACATCCCTTCCATGTATTGGTTTATATTTAGCCAGGGAGCCTGTAAGAACCGGGGACATAACTTTCATAATACCTTTGAAAAATTTTTCCGCAGGCCGGTTTTCTTTTCTATCACCCAGCAGTTGCGATGGTTGCATGATATGAATGGATTTCAATCCCGACTGGGATAGTGCATCTTCTACTTCACCTTTCAGTTTCAGGTAAAAATTATTGCTCTTGCTGTTAGCGCCTACTGACGACACAATGGCAAACACTTCGCAGCCCGTTTCCTTGCAAATCCGTGCCGCTTTTACAGGAATGTCGAAATCAATTTTCCGATACAGTGCTTTATCGCCTTTTACATTTTTTTGAGTAGTTCCTATTGTGCAGAACAGCATATCGCAACCATCAATCGCGAGTTTCAGTGATTCATAGTCATTGAAGTCAACCAGTTTTGTTTCCAGTTTAGCATGTTTTTGTTCAAAAGGACGACGCACAATTACACGGATTGTTTCAATGGCGGGGTTATTTAGTAATTCTTCAAGCAGGTAACCACCAATCATACCGGTCGCCCCGATTATAGCCACAATTTTTGTACTCATAATTTTACTGTATACTTGTTGCTGAATTCAATACCAGTATGCAAATTCAACAAAATATTTCATTAAAACGCTACAATACTTTTGGTATTGATGCCCGTGCACATTTCTTTTCTTCTTTTCGAAGCATTGATGATTTACAGGAAGTATTAACACATATATCATGGCCCCGGTTAATGATTCTCGGTGGTGGTAGTAATATACTTTTTACAAATGATTATGATGGCATGGTGCTGAAGAATGAAGTGAAAGGAATCAGCCGGGTGAAAGAAGATTTGGATTATGTATATGTAAAAGCCGGGGCAGGGGAGAGCTGGCACCAGTTTGTCCTGCATTGCATTGAAAATGGCTGGGCTGGTGTAGAGAATCTTTCCCTGATACCAGGGAATGTTGGCGCTTCACCAATGCAGAATATCGGCGCATACGGAGTAGAGATAAAGGAAGTGTTTCACGAATTGAAGGCTTTTCATATAAAAGAAAAAATCAACTATACGTTTTCATTGAAGGATTGCGATTTTGGTTACAGGGAAAGTGTTTTTAAAAGAAAATATAAAGATCAGTTTGTAATACTCGATGTGACTTATAAACTGAAGAAGAAAGCAGAATACAATACAAGTTATGGCGCTATTAACCAGGAACTGGAGCGCATGGGGGTAAAGGAGTTAAGTATTAAGGCCATCTCACAGGCAGTCATCAATATCCGTTCTTCCAAATTACCGGATCCTAAAGAGATAGGTAATGCAGGTAGTTTTTTCAAAAATCCTTCTATAGCAAGAGAGCAATACCTGCAATTAAAAAATCAATTCCCGGAAATTGTTGGCTACGAAAATGCTGATGGTACTATGAAGCTGGCTGCAGGCTGGCTGATTGAACAATGCGGCTGGAAAGGTTACCGGAATGGCGATGCAGGTGTACATGCAAAACAGGCGTTGGTACTTGTAAATTACGGAAATGCAAAAGGAAGCGAGATTTATAATCTATCCGGCGAAATACTGGAAAGTGTGAATCAGAAATTCGGTGTTACATTGGAACGCGAAGTAAATATAGTGTAGATGTTAGTTGTTAGATGTTAGCTGTACGATGTACGACTTTCCTAAAACAGAAAACGATATCTGTTATCAGAGATTCGTACATCATACATCTTATATCGTACATATCCTCATCCTTCTTCATCAAACTCTTCCTCGTAATTCTTATTGCCAAGGTTCATCATGCTGCCGATGAGATCTTTGAATTCAACTTTTGTTTCCAGTATTTTTTTACTGATCAATGAGTAGCTGGAAAGACCATGCAGAATAAATTCCATCAGCAATGCGGTTTCCATTTCATTTGCATGCGGGAAATATTTTTTCACGAGTGAGTGCAAGCCATCCACTTTGTACAAAAGCAATATTTTGTCTTTATCAGTTGTATTGAAAAATATATTGAGGTTATTTCCTTTGTCAAACCATGATGTAATAGAACGGTATGGATTATCTTGCTTTCCTTCAGGCTCCGGCTTACCTGTTCTTGCTCTTTTTTTCAATACTTCCGGGTTCGGAAAGTATTGGATGAATTGTGTGCGGATAGCTTTTTCCAGCAAATTCATCGCTACCTGGTAAGGACCTTCCTGTTCGCCTTCATATACCAATTCTATTTTACCGGTAATGGAAGGAATAATCCCCATCAAATCATTGATCCAAACCTGTGTGTCTTTTTCATTATTTACAATCGCCCTTCTTTCCGCAGCGCTTACCGCGTTTTCAAAAGCGGAGATAGTTAACCTTGCACTCACGCCGCTTTTTTTATCTACAAACTCGCTGCCTCTCGCTTCAAATGCCACCTGCTCTATCAATCGTTTTACCAGATCGCTCACTTTTACTTTTTCTTTTTGATCCTTATCCAGTTCAGCTTCCTGTTCAGTTATCTCCAATGCATTCTCCAATGATTTGGGATAGTGGGTGAGTATCTGGCTTTCAATACGATCTTTTAATGGCGTTACAATAGATCCACGATTGGTATAATCTTCCGGATTTGCAGTAAATACAAACAAGATATCCAATGGCAATCGTAACTTAAAACCGCGTATCTGCACATCACCTTCTTCCAGGATGTTAAATAAGGCAACCTGTATGCGTGCCTGTAAATCCGGTAATTCATTGATAACAAAAATGCCTCGGTTGCTCCTGGGAATAATGCCGTAATGAATTACTCTTTCGTCTGCAAAACTTAACCGGAGATTTGCGGCTTTAATCGGATCGATATCTCCGATTAAATCTGCAACGCTTACATCTGGTGTCGCCAATTTTTCTCCGTAGCGCTGACTGCGGTGCATCCATTCTATTGCAGTATCGTCTCCTTTTTCAGCAATCAGATCCTGGGAGTATTTTGAAATAGGCTTCAATGGATCATCATTGATATCGCTGCCTGCTATATAAGGAATGTATTCATCCAGCAGTTCAATCATTTGCCGCGCCATTCTTGTTTTTGCCTGCCCGCGCAATCCAAGAAAAAGAATATTATGCTTACTCAACAATGCCCTTTCCACGTCTGGTATCACACTGTCTTCATAGCCGATAATGCCTGAAAAGGTATTTTCTTTTTTCTTCAGCCTGCTGATTAAATTCTGCCTTAATTCTTCTTTGATGCCTTTAGGTTTGTAACCACTCTTCTTTAACTCGCCAAGTGTTTTTATTTTCTTAATGTCCATTTTATTTTTTTTGATACCAGCTTTTGTAATGCTATTTAGCTTTTGTTGCGTCGCTCCTT
>JAEUVI010000333.1 GCA_016787105.1 Chitinophagaceae bacterium
AACTGGTTGTTGCCAGGCTCACAGTACAATCCATCTTTCCAGCGGGGATAATAAAAAACAGAAGAACTTATCTCACTGCCATCAGCAGTATTTACAATGACTGAACGTACAGAATCTGTACCGTAGTCTACACCTATAACAAAAGACGCTGAGTGCATAGTACAATAAGGCAAACAATCAAATGGAGATCGAATATAAACTATTCCGGTAAATAAGTGTAATTTTTACATTTATTTTTCCTTTTACTTCGGATGGACTGAAAAGATACTGAAAACCATAGAAAAAACAGCATGCTTAGTTGATGGCAGAAAATTGATAAAGGTCCTGTGGCTTCTGATGTTCGTCTGTAAAGCCGTTATATCAATCAACTTTCTGATTATATTCCCGGAGATATTGCTTTGGAGATTTACCAGTAATTTTTTTAAATACCCGGTTAAAACTGACCGCGCTGCTGAAACCTGTGTCGTATGCTACAGATGAAATACTATCAAAATCGCCCGCAATAATCTTTTTACAGGCCTCGCTAATCCGTATTTCACTCAGGAAAGCGATATAGGTTTTACGTGTATGCTTTTTGAAATATCTGCAAAATGCCTGTGGCGTTAAAAAAGCAATATCAGCTACCTGCTTTAATGTGATATTTTCAGGATAATGCGCCATCGTATATTGGTAAACGTCATTCATACGCAGGCCTTCCTGGTCTGTAAAGGAATTGGCTGCCGAAATAGTAGCCAGTGTTTTCCATCCCTTTATTGAAGCCATATCCTGTAACAAATTAATAAATGATGCGAGCCTGAAACCCTGCTTTGAATTTTTAACCCTCAGCATTTCCTTTGCAATCCTTTCCTGCCCGGATGATGGCAATTGCAATCCATAAGAAGTTTCTGTTACAAATTTCTTTATCGACTTTGTTTCGGGAAGATTTAAAATGGTATTAAAAAAACCGCCTGGGTTAAAAAAGATAGTGAGTCCATGTACTTCTTTTTTACTTTGCTTCTCAAAATAACCAGGATCACTTTTGAAAATATGCGGCTGGTTGGCACCCAACACATAGATATCACCTTCTTTGAAACGCTGCATATAATTGCCCGCTATCAAAGTACCCTCTCCTTTTATTACCCATGTTATCTGTGTTTCATTGTGCCGGTGCAGGTGGTTATAAAAATGCGGCATCTTATCTTCCTGCACCACTACAGAGTTTTCCTTTGCTACCGGTATCGTAAATTCTATTACCCGCATTTTATCCAATATTATCCCTATAGTCCCAAAATTAACCGTCTGCGGTTAATTTTTGCAAAAAATATTGAATTTACGATGTATAAAACAATAGACAAAGAAGGATAGTTATTCTGAAATTTTTAAGGATTCTGCTTCATTTGCTGTTTTGCCCAAAGGTTTTCCAAGTAGTTGACAACCGGAAGGTGTAATCAAAAAATCTTCTTCAATACGTATACCACCGAAGGAGCGGTAGGTATTTACTTTTTCATAATTGATAAAATCACTGTGTTTTCTTATAGCCTGCCATTGATCAATCAATTCGGGAATAATATAAATTCCAGGCTCAACTGTTATCACGAAATTTTCTTCCAACGCTTTGCCCAGTCGCAATGATTTTAACCCAAACTCTTTACTCTTTTTTAATGTATCAGTATAGCCGACGTACTCTTCGCCGAGGTTTTCCATATCATGTACATCCAGCCCCATCATATGTCCCAGGCCACATTGAAAAAAAAGCGTATGTGCACCGGCAGCAACAGCTTCTTTCGCATCACCTTTCATCAGGCCTATTTGTTTTAAACCTTCAGCCAGTTTTTCGCAGGCGAGCAAATGCACTTCTTTAAATAATTTTCCCGGATGCAATGCTGTTATTGCTGATTGCTGTGCATCTAATACGATATCATATATTTCCCGCTGCTGCGCTGTAAATTTTTTATCAACAGGAAATGTTCTTGTCATATCCCCTGCATAATGCATGGCTGTTTCGGCACCACAATCAACCAACAGCATTTGACCGTTCTTCAGTTTGTTATGCCCTGCATGATTATGAAGATACTGACCATTTACAGTAAGTATAACCGGAAATGAAAGCCTGCCGCCACTACTCACCGCCACACCTTCTATCTCACCGGCTATTTCATACTCAGCCGTACCCTGCTGAGAAAGTTGCGCTGCTCTTATCTGCATCGCCGCTGTTGCATCTACCGCTTTATTTATCTCTGCTACCTCTTCAGAAGATTTGTAAGAACGTTGTGCAATAATTGCCCTGGTGAGAACCAATGAAACATTATTCTGTATTTCCCGGTAAGACATCGAAAGCCATTCGCTCATCCTCACTATTATTTCCCCACGGTATGGATTTAAAAAATGTACTTGCCGTTTTTGCTGAACTGCTTTTTTCAAAACAGTTTCAACAGATGAAAATGATTGCAGGTTATCAATACCCGATTTTGCAGTATATACAGACAATGGTGCCACAGGTCCGGTCCATACAATCTGATCTACTGTCAAATCATCGCCGAATAATGATTCAGTATTATTATCAATATCAATAACAAAAACAAGATTGGGTAAATCTATGCCCGTGAAATATAAAAATGTACTATCCTGCCTGAAGTGATAGATATTATCCCTATAATTCATTCCCACTTCATCATTTCCTGGCAATACTATAATTCCACTGCCAACATCCGTTTTCAGCTTATTCCTTCTCGCGGTATATATTTCTTTTGCAAACATTTTTTATTTCAAATTTAAAACGAATGCCTGTATACAGGCATAAGATAACGGACAATTATTTCGTGTTCATAACTTCTGTTGCTGTCACATAATACATCTTTTCAATTTTCACTTTTGTAAATAAGTCCCCCTGTCCATTTTTCAGGTTAATGCTTTGCCATTTGATAGATGGAACAATCCTTACTCTGGTCGTTTCATTTTTCAAAACCATTGGCAAATTGAAGCCTGTTACACAATTTGTATACCGGTAAAATAATTTCTTTTTATCTGCAGTGAAATAAAATTCGAATACCGGTACCTGTATTGTTCTGAGATACTGGTCAAATACTTTATTGTAATTAAATTTTGTATTCTTTGAGATATATTCTTCCACCTGCTTTGAAGTAACAGTCTGGTGATAGAAAGTTTTATTGAGTCCCCTTAAAATAATATTACGGAACAGTGAATCATTATCCAATCCATGTCGTATGCTGTGCAGCATATTTCCGGCTTTTGGATACATATCGCCGCTGCCATGCCCATTTACATTATAAGCGGGAATTACTGTTTTATCATTTTTTATTCCCTTCCGTATGCCATAGTTGTATGCATCCGCTGCTTCTTTACCGAATATATAATCCGTAAAAAGCGTTTCACTATAATTTGTAAAACCCTCATGTACCCACATATCCGCAAGATCTTTTGTAGTCAGGTTATTTCCAAACCATTCATGCCCGCTTTCATGAACAATAATGAAATCCCATTTCATGCCGAATCCTGTACCTGATGCATCGCGACCACGATAACCGGGCTTATACCAGTTACCATATGATACCGCACTCTGGTGCTCCATTCCGGTATTGGATACATCAACCAATTTATACCCGTCTTCATAAAAAGGATAAGGGCCAAACCAATGCTCGAATGCGTTAAGCATATTATGCACTTCCGGTGGCATATAGGTTTTTGCTTTTTCCAGGTTATAATCCAGCACCCAATAGCTCACATCCAGTTTTCCCTTTTCCCCATTATATACCTCGGAAAAATTTACATACTTACCTATGTATGGTATGAGACAATAAGTGCTGATTGGATTAACCACCGCCCATTTATAAGATACGGTACCATCTCCATTGTCTTTTTTTGATACCATTCTTCCATTCGCGACGGCCATCAATGTATCCGGTACAATCATCGTAAGGCTTGCGCCATTATCCGGTTCATCACTTTGGTGATCTTTGCAGGGATACCAGATGGAAGCACCAAGACCCTGGCAGGTAACAGTCATCCATGGACGACCCAGGGAATCCTTATCCCACGACCATCCGCCATCCCATGGTGGACGAATAGCTTCATGAGCTTTTCCATGATAGGATATTGCAACTGTGTGCTCGCTTCCTTTTACCTGCTCAGGCATTTTAATATACCAAACAGAGCCTTCTTTTGCATAAGATAATTCTGATTTATTATCCAATAGTACTTTATCTATTTGCAAAGGCTCACGCATATCGATCTGCATCCTGCGGCTTTTGCCGGTTACCTTATATTTTATTTCATTGAAACCACTTATCGTTTTAGCATTATAATCCGGTTTCACAGAAAGATCATATCGCAAAACATCCCACCATGCCCTTTCCGGGGTAATGCTGCCTCGCAATGTGTCCGCTAAAGTATAAACAGGTGGCTTTGCAGTTTGCTGTGCAAAGCAACAGCTGTATATCAACAATACAACAAAGGCTATTGCGTATTTTTTCCTTACCATAATTTCTTTATAAAAATGAAAAATGTGATTGCCTATAAATAAAATAACAGAAAGTTTCGTATTGCTGTTCGCGGGCATTCAAATTTAACTTTGTGCCGGAATAATTAAACTCAAAAATTACCCTTTTTAATACGGAAATTAACTTCCGGCAATCTTTTGCTTTTCCTTCAGCCGTTTAATAGTAATTCTGTTTTTTACTCAGACATTCAACGCCGGTTATTTTCTGTAAAGAATCCGCTAATTACTGAGCTTATCGTAAACTGTTTTCAAAATATCTTTACACCCAAAATAAAGCAACAATGAGTATTCAATGGAAAGGCGTATTTCCCGCCCTTACAACAAAATTCACAAAAGATGATAAACTGGACCTTCCGCTTTTTACAAAAAATGTAGAAGCGCAGATTGAAGCAGGTATTGATGGTATAATACTTGGCGGTACGCTTGGAGAAGCCAGTGTATTGACTACTGCAGAAAAAGAAACTCTTGTAAAACATGCTGTTGAAATAGTGAATGGACGCATACCTGTTGTATTAAATATCGCCGAAGGCGCTACACGTGAAGCACTGCAACAAGCTGAGTATGCAGCAGCTTGGGGTGCAGAAGGATTGATGATGTTGCCGCCCATGCGTTATAAAAGTGACCATCGTGAAACAGTAACTTACTTCAAAACGGTAGCAGATGCGACTGATCTTCCGATAATGATTTATAATAATCCCGTTGATTATAAAACGGAAGTTACACTTGATATGTTTGAAGAATTGCTGGAATGCAGCAATATCCAGGCAGTAAAAGAGTCAACAAGAATTGTTTCGAATGTTACACATTTGAAAAATCGTTTTGGTGATCGCCTGAAAGTATTATGCGGTGTAGATACAATCGCGATGGAAGAAATGGTAATGGGCGCTGAAGGCTGGGTTGGTGGTTTAGTGTGTGCTTTCCCTGAAGAAACTGTTGCTATTTACCGTTTGGTAAAAGCGGGACAGATTGAAGAAGCATTGAAAATACATCGCTGGTTTCTGCCATTGCTTGAGCTGGATTTACATGCAAAGCTTGTACAATATATCAAACTTGCTGAAACGCTTACTGGTATCGGCAGCGAATATGTTCGTGCACCACGCCTGACATTGATTGGAAAAGAAAGGGAAGCTGTGCTGAAAGTTATTAACGACGGATTGAAAACACGCCTCACTCTTCCTGATTATCTCAATCTTGAAATTCCT
>JAEUVI010000350.1 GCA_016787105.1 Chitinophagaceae bacterium
AGGAATGTTTGCCATTCGTATTTTAATTGTCCATCCTCAAACTCTATGTCTGTCACTTTTGCTTTTAAAGAATAGGCTGTATCAGGCACAGGTTGATCTACCCTGTAGCGTGAGTTTTTAACCGGGCTGATAATATTTACAACAGGCGGCGTGTTATTTACTGAAATAATAATGCTGTCGGTAGAAGGCAGGTTCAAATTATCTCTTACCGTTAATTTGACAACATATTTCTTTGGCGTATTTAAAGGAGCGGTAAATACATGTGCTGGTGGATTAGCATCAGTACTCGTTGTATTATCGCCAAAATCCCACAAATAAGTCAGTACCTCACCTTCCGGATCAGAAGATCCGTTACTATTAAAAGTTACGGATAAGTCTGATGGGCCAAATATTTTATCTGCATTAACTTTAGCGACAGGTGGTTGACTACCACCATAGGCTATACGCTTTACAGGACTTGTACCATTTCCATACTCAATACAAACCAGTTCGCCGCCGTTTAATGCTGTTTCCCCAATAAATACCAGCGCATTCAAATTATCACCGAAAAGGCTCACACTTTCAAGAGCATCTGCTGTTTTCATTTTTGCCATTCTCATCCACTCCAATCCATTACCACCACCTTGCTGGTATTCGCCAAAAAAGAATGCATTGCGATATGCCGGCGGAAAAGCAGTACCGGTATACCATGTGCCGCCCACTGAACAGTTACCTCTGAAGGGAGCACCAGTTACTCCTGATTGAGCTGTTCCTATCTGGGCTGTAGCAGCATTATTACCAGAAAAAATTCCTATTCTCGCATTATTAGTATTACCATGTTGCCAGTCAATTGCAGGTCTGCGGTGAAAATACCTGTTTCCTGTACCTATTGCCTCTGATGTATTACAAGGATTATAAACAGTAGTGATATTATCTGCGGTAGCCTGCTTCAGCAATTCCTTAAAGTAAAAAAATTGCCTCGTACATCCGCCTCCAAATAATGGATTTGGCTCATCCTTGTTTTCAATATTTGGACTTGTATAGCTGGATAAAACTGTATGGCCTTCAAAAAGCGGCCAGCCAAGATTGAGACCCGGCCTGTCTACGACGTTCAACTCCTCCCAGGTTCCCCAACCTACGTCTCCAATAAAAACATCGCCAATATCTCCTGTTGCAGGGTTCGTAGAACCTGATCCAGGCCTGATGGACATCCGGAAAGGATTTCGTAGGCCCATCGCCCATACCCTTGACCTTGGCGCTCTTGGATTAGCAGGGTCATAAAACGGATTGTTGCTAAGGCCATTCCCTGTTTGTGGATCTATTCGAAGCAGCTTGCCACTATGCGAATTGATCATTTGCGAGCGAAGGGCTCCTACATTTTCTTCAGGTCTTATTATTCCATCTGTAAGTGCTTGCTGATAATAAGTATCAGCATCACTTCCTACATCGGTATGATTATAGCAAGCCCCATCTCCCTGAGTAACCAACAAAGTGCCATCTGCTGCAAATGCAAGCGAACCAACACCATGTGATTCATGAAGAATTGGCAAACCCGTTTGCCTCGTTTCCCCTAATAATATAAACCGAGTAGCAGGATCTGCAGTAACAGTACCGTTGACATCGTTTGTCTTATACCTGGTTACTCTTCCTATTGTAGGTTTAAAATAATCGTTAGTAGTAGCGCTATATGATGCTGTACCAAAATTCATGAGATAGTGTCTGTCTACTACATAAAGCAGGTAAATCAATCCGTTCGAATTGAAATTAGGATCGAGCGCAAAACCAAGAAGACCGAAATCACGCCACCCGCCTACTTCCTGGGAAATATCAAGCACCGGCGTAGATTGCTTGATATACTGCTGTGTAGCCGAACTCCAGTTACAAACATATACACGACCATCTTTCTCCCATACAAAAAGTCGTTGTCCACTTGAGGTCGCTACAGCACCAACCGGTTGGTTCCAACCAGATGCAATGGACGATACAGAAAATCCGGAAGGAAACGTTTGTGCTTTGCTATAATGAGTAAGGCACATAAACAGGCAAAAAGCCAGTAATAGCTTGGTTCGTTTCATACTCAAATTAATTTAATGGTGTACCACTTCTATCAAGTAAGTGGCATGGTATGTATAATTAAAAAACTATTTCTCCGGTTCAGGATACCTGTGCTTCAACTTTATCAAGGAAAGGACTTAGGTTGGTAATTCGAGGAATTGAAAGGTCTGTCTCCGGAATGGATTAGAAATGAATCACAATGTTAGGCAAAATTATACGCAGATACAAGATAAAGGGTCTGGAAAAAACACGATCAACAGCAATTATTTTATATTTTCCTGATTTTATTACGTTCTCGCTGTTCATTACAAGCAAAACAGGGCTTATTCTTTAAAAACAGAATCCGGAATACCCTTATTTATAAGATATGATTTATATATGATTTCGACTTTCCCCTTTTTATTTTCCGAAGTAGTTTTTGATTGCTTTTTTTCACCGCTCTCATACTCAAAGGTTACCCCCTTAGGCAGTTTATAATCTTTTAAGTTGAAAGTAAATATCACTTTATCAGGCAGGCCCCAATTATTGTACTTACCATAGCTCATTTCCATTTCGTAAGTGCCATTTTCCCGTGTAGTGACAATAGATTTCTTTATCACCAGGCTTACCTCATCAATATATAATGTAGCAAGCACTACAGAACTATTCTCCTCTTCGGGTAGCAGTTTTACAACCTTCACTTTTCCGCCACCTATAACCGACTCACCTGCTGGCACAACCGTATATTTTCCCATAGCCAAAATAGAACTGAGGTTTACATTCACACCTCCTTTTGGTAAAATAGAAATGCCTCCATCCTTTTTTACACGAAACTGCGAGGGCTTTTTATAAAAAATAGTAACGCCTGATGGCGCAGCCTTGATGAATGGTACATCAATGTTCATGATGCCTTCTGCTTTATAGTCGTTCACCTTATCCAATTTTGCTTTTACCTTATTTACCAGTTCTGTTTCTCCTTGCGCAAAGCAAATTGAGGATATAAATTGAAATGTGAGGATTGTTATAAAAAATTGAATAGTCTTCATAGCAATTCTTAATTACGATAAGATATCTTTCTTTTTAAAAATGACAATGGCCAGAAAAACGAATACTATAATATGACCAACTAAAACAAATAATGATTTAAAAATTTCCTTATAGTTAACCGGGTCTTCAAAAAAACCTTTCCAGTTGAGCATGTGATTGGTAAACAAAAATGGCTTCAACGCATTAAATAGCGGTATATCCATCGTAGTGAGTATCGTAAACAATATTACGATGCTCATAGTAGCCACTATCGGGCCTATTGAATTTTCCGCAAACACCGATAACAGAAATGCCAGCGAAGCAACTGTTATCATCGCAACTGCTGCAAATCCAAATGCAGCAAAATAGCGCCACAGGATATCTCCGTTATCAAGTATTACAACCATATCGCTTTTCATAATTATCAAATCGCTGGTGCCGAATACAGCGATAGAAACCACTAATGACAACACGGCCATAAAAATTAATAACAGTAGAGTATAAATTACTGTTGCCGTAAATTTTGTCCACATAAACTGTGACCGGCTTATTGGTTTTGTAACCAGCAAGCGAAGTGTGCCCATATTTGCTTCACCGGCAATTGTATCCCCGGCTACCAATGCAATTAACAAAGGAACATGTATAAGCAAGGTTTGTAAAATGATAAAACAAACCATGTAACCGCTCAGTATTTTACCATTGATATCAAAAGTTTCCTTCAACGATTGCATACCAAACTGGAGAAAAGCTTCACCATCTGAATAAAATGCAAGTTGAATGAGAAAAATGATTGCTGCTATCGCTGCAAACGCAATATATGTACGCGGCCTTCTGAATATTTTGAACAATTCAATTTTTAAAAGTTTCCACATGCCTGTTTGAAGTTGTGAGGGTAAGGAAATAATCTTCCAGCGAATGACGTGCATATAATGAAAGGATACCAATATTGTGGCTTACTAAATCTTTCGCAAGCAAAGGGATTTCCTTTTTATGAATATTCAGAAAAATAAGTTCATTGCTATTTTCACGTAACGCATTTTTCCATTGCGATTGCCGTATTACTTCAATAGCAGCCGTGTTATTGGTTGTTTGCAGTTCCACTATCGTATCTGCCGGGTCAAAAAGAGAAGAAACTTTTCCTTCGGCCATTTTTTTTCCTTTATCAATTATCAGCATCGAATCAGCAATTTGTTCTATTTCACTTAACAAATGCGAGGAAACAAAAATGGTTTTACCCAAATCACGGCTGAGATGCAGGATCAGGTTCCGCACATCAGCAATACCCTGTGGATCGAGGCCATTGGTTGGCTCGTCAAGTATTATCAGTTGCGGATCATGAATCAATGCGATAGCGAGACCAAGCCGCTGCTTCATTCCCTGCGAAAAGGTTTTTACTTTGCTATGCATCCTTTCCTTCAAGCCTACAAGTTCCAGTTGCTCCGCATATTTTTTGTCCTGTATTTTTACACCACTCATTGCCGCGAACAAACGGAGATTTTCCATCGCCGTGAGATATTTATACAAATCCGGCTTTTCAATAATAGCCCCTGTCTGTGTTAAAATTTCTTTGCGGTGCTTGCGCAGATCCATTCCCAATATTTCGATTTTGCCTTCGGTCGGTGCTATAAGTGTGAGCAACATGCGGATGGTAGTAGATTTGCCCGCTCCATTCTGACCGAGGAAGCCATATATCTCTCCCTTTTCTACAGCAAAGGAAAGATCATTTACCGCTTTGATGTCGCCGAATTGCTTGGAAAGATTTTGTACCTTGATAATTGCAGGCATGCAATTTTTACAAACAAAGATAGCAAGCGTATGTTTTATAAAATATAAAAAATCGCTATCCTTTACCCAGGTAAGATCGTAGGTTTTTAACGTAGACATCAAATGCCTTTACACCTACTGGTGTTATTTTACATAGCGTCTGCGGATAATTGTCTTTGAATTGTTTTGCCACTTCTATATACCCGGCGTCTTTCAGTTTTTGTACCTGCACACTCAGGTTGCCGGCTGTCGCGTTTGTTTTCTCTTTCAGAAAAGTAAATTCAGCTTCTTTCTCACTTATTAAAAGCGATATCACGGCGAGACGCAACTGGGAATGTAATATGGGATCTAATTCTTTAAACATTCTGCCTTTACTAAAATCACTGTTGATTAAAAATACAAATCAGGCTACACTACAAGAAGTAGCCTGATTTGACAACCAGGAATATTACTGGCATTCCGCCAGTTTCGCTTCCGCTTCTTTCTTTCCCCAATCGGGATACATTGGTTTTGGCGTTTCCTTTTTATACAGTTCAACTGCTTTTTCAAAAACAGGTTTTGCATTTGCCTTTCCACCACCAAACTGTTCAGGTGTGCCGAATATTCCCATAGCTTCCAGATAATATATCCTTGGATTATTTGGATCCAATTCTTTTGCTTTTGCCAATGCTTTTGCAGCTTCCTGTCCATAACTCATCCAGCGGTTCTGTGGATCTACAATCATTTGCTGTGTAGCCGCCATATTACGGAGTGTATATATTTCCGAGTTTTTTTCAATTGCTTCGGCTTTATCACAAAATGCTTTGATTTTTCCGGCATTTACATCTTTATCAAGATTACCTCCCTCTATCCAGCCTGCTGTACTTAATGCAAGACCTGCATAGTAGTAAGGCAGCCATTGTGTTTTTTCTGCATCTGCTATGCGCTCGAATGTGGCAGCCAGCGCCTGGAAGTCTTCCACTGTTTTTGCTGTTTCAAACTTTGCAAGGTTCGCTTTCATGGCCTGTGTATACTTCTCGCTTTGTGCATTTGCCGATATCACGGCGAACAAAGCGACTGCTGCTATAATCCTTTTCATTTGATGTTTATATTTAAGATTAATGATTAAAAATTATAAATTATTATTAATAGCGTCTTGCGTCCTGTCTACACCCCAACTGAAAAATGCTCCTATAAAATAAAACCTTTTTGCCGCAGTGGTAATTGGTTGTTTATTCATTCCGTTGTAGGAATAATTATAACCAAAAACCTGGTCATTGCCTAAGACATTAGTTACACTTGCTACGAGTACCCAAAACATTTTTGAATTTTGCCTCCCAATACTTGGCACGTAATTCATACTGAAACCAACATTGTGGAAATCCCTTGTTTTTCCCTGATCGGCTATACTGTATTTATTACCCGGCCCATTGTACATGAAGTTATAATAAGGTCTACCTGTTGCATAACTATACGTAAAATTGAAACCTGTTTTTATATCCATGAAAAAACGTTTTGTAACCAATGATACTGTATGATTAGCTGCAAATGTTGGTTGTAATTCGCCGGGATAATTCAGGTAATCCCTTTTTGTATCGAGATAGGAGTAGCTGATCCAGTAATCAAAATTTTTGATCGTCTTTTTATCTCTCCAGAAAAATTCAATCCCTTTTGCGTATCCGGTTCCACTATTGTTGTAATTGAAATAAAAATAATCAAGCGGAACTGTTTTTATAAGATCCGCATATTTTTTATAAAAAACTTCCGTGCGGAAGATCCGGTCATTTGTACTTTTCTGGTAGGTAAGAATATAATGAGTGGCCCTTGTGTATCCCAGGTTTTGCGAATAAATCAGTTGATTATTTTCCGGCTTTTGATAAAAAATGCCATATGCTGCTGATACCTGTGCGCCGATACCAACTTTATATGCAAGCGAAATCCGCGGAGCGAAATTAGCTTTACCCAATACAGATGAATGCTCAAACCTGCCACCTATTTTTGCTGCCAGATCATTTGTAACATAAATATCCGTTTCTGCAAAAGCTGCTGCGAGATTATCTATGAGATGAGAGTTCAATGAATCCGCAAAATTTGTATTATTTACAAAATGCATAAACTCTCCTCCGAAACGGATAGTGCTGATACCGAATAATCTTTTCTCCATTACTGCTTTTACCTGCGACAAATCCTGGCGGCTGTTTAATACAAAGTTTTTTGCCTGTAACCACGGTTTATCCGGAAATGTTTGTGGCTGATTATTCTGATTCTGTAATTGCTGTGTAATATCGTCTGTATTGGTGCTATATCCCGCGCCTATGTTCATCTTCCATCCTTTACCAAGGTTTTCACGCCAGCTAATGTTGTTGTACCAGTTGAGATTATTTACGCCAAAAGCATTTTTCAAATCCATACTGTCAATATCAGGTCTTCTCAATCCAAGCCGGCCCCTGGCAAATGTTGAATAATATTTAATAATACCGTTTTTTGTTTTAATACGAAAGTTGGCATCTGCATTATGAAAAGAAGGCATCCGGAAATAATCGGGCGTTTGTTTTACAAGATTAAAGTAACCAATAAGGTTTACATAAGAATAGTTAACTCCCCATGATGATTTTTTATCTTTTGCCAACTGCTGAAAACCACCACCAAGGATAATGGGCGAAAGAGATAAAGTGGCCTGCGATTGTTCCGGCATATCAATTGACTCCAGTATTAATGCAGATGACAAGGCCTGCCCATACAATGCGGAATAACCACCTGTGGTAAAAACTGTTCCTTTAAAAAGAAATGGAGAAAATCGCCCTCTTGTAGCAAGATCAGGTATGCTGGTGAAGTAAGGATTATTAACCAGTGTACCATCTATGAATTGCTTGGTTTCGTAACCAGCCCCGCCACGTACAAACAAGCCTTCACTTTCCCCAATCTGTTGAGCTCCGGGCAATGTTTTTACTGCTGAGGTTATATCAGCATTTCCGCCACCAACGGTTACGACATCAAGGGAAGTTAATACGGTAGCTGCTCTTTTTGTATCGCCGGCAGCGAATGAACCGGAAATAACAGTAACCGCTTTTAATTCACTCAGTTCTTCTTTTACAACCACATCCAATGAAATAGGCGATGTACCAATTGTAATTTTTTGTTCAAAAGGTTTATACCCTACATTACTTACCACGAATAAAAATTCACCCTTTTCTGTCGTAGTAAATTTATAATTACCAGATGAGTCAACGATAGAACCATCGTATGTGTCCTTGAGTGATACGCTGGCTCCAGGAACAGGTTTACCTTTATTATCTTTCACCTTACCACTGATGGTAACCTGGGCATTGGTATATAAAATCGAAATGAAGAATACTCCGAGTAACAACAACCTCCTTATAAATACTGCTTGCGACATTGTAATTAAGGTTTAACGCGAAATAATGATCCCCGACTGACAACCCTGTGTCAGGGTTCACCGCTATACTTTAAATAAATTTCAATACAAACATAAAGTAGTTTATATTATAAACCAAATTCACAAAAAAAGACCAGATTTAGAAAAATCCGGTCGTTCTTATTGATACCCTAAAAATGAACTCGTTAGTTTTTGATCTCTTTACACTGCACTTTTTCC
>JAEUVI010000356.1 GCA_016787105.1 Chitinophagaceae bacterium
AAAAAGAAGAAGTGTATTACAAATACCTGTTGCCACAAAATAGTATAGATGAAGTAAGACAGGAGGTGGAAGATTGGGCCGCGGAAAACAAAGAAGAAATCGAAATATTGCGGGCTAATGAACAGTTTCGGAAAGAATTTCTCCAAAACCTTTCACATGAATTTAAAACCCCTGTTTTTGCAATACAGGGATACGTAGATACTTTGTTGCAGGGCGCCATGGAAAACCCGGAAATAAATAAGCGGTTTTTAGAAAAAACATCAAAGAATGTAGAACGCCTGGGTAATCTTATCAACGATCTTGATGAGATATCGAAACTGGAACGGGGTGAGCTGGTTATTTACAAACAGAATTTCATTATACAGGAACTGATAAAAGAATCTTTTGAAGCGCTGTCAATAAAAGCGGAACAACGGAAAATAAAATTCAATATCAAGAAAGGATGTGAAGCACCACTGACTGTATTTGCAGATAAAGAAAAAATACGCCAGGTGATCACCAACCTGATTGAAAACTCTATTAAATACGGAAAGGAAAACGGTACTATTACCGCAAGCATGTACAAAACAGATGGCAAGCACATTCTTACTGAAATAAGCGATGATGGTATCGGTATTCCGGAAAGACATATCTCCCGCATATTTGAACGCTTTTACCGAACAGAAGAAGGTCGAAGCCGTGATGTAACCGGCAGCGGGTTAGGTCTGGCCATTTGTAAACATATCATCGAAGCGCACGGGCAAACCATACATGTGCGCAGTACAGAAGATATTGGTACCACTATCGGGTTTACTTTAGATACCCGCCGGGAGTAATATTTTATTATTTTATAGTAACAATTTAATTATGATGGAAGGCCCTTAGTGGAAAATATTGATAAAAAAAGCGCCCCGAGAATAAGGCGCTTTTTTTAAATCATTTTATTAGCACTAATTACCGCCAAACTTTGTCCATCCTTTCCACCAGCTTGAAAGAGGACCCGCCGGGGCGATAGCTCCACGAAATGTCAAATCTTTTGTTCCGTCTTCAGGTAATTTTTTAATGAAGAAGTCGTCGCCTGTAAATTTCGGATCTGTAAATCCACCCCCGTTCAGCACTTTAGCGTTACCGTTATTTCCTGCAAACGGTGTTGGATCCGGAGTAAGGTAGTTAAAAGGCTGGATCAATTTCACATCTGATGCATTAGTCAGAATATCGTTATTATAAAAAGAATTGGTAAACCATGTAGCGAACTCTGCATCAGTGGTAATAGTTGCGCCGGGTGTGCCAGAGAATTTTGTATTTACAGCATTACCAGCAAGTGTAACATTTCTCAGGCGCAGTGTACTGTCTTCTACATTCAGCATAGTTGATGTGCCGGTAGTTGCATCTATTTCAATTCCGACTGGCCATCCCATAATGATTGAGTTAAAGATAGAAATACCTGTGTTTCTCCTGATATGCGCACCACCGCGGAAAAGCGGGTTACCAACATTAGAGGTAGTAGAACGTGGGCCAATTGCTGTTACGTTGCTGAAGATAGCAGTGGTCTTGGGCGTAGCAGTAGAACCACTTGAATTATTATCGCTTTCAAATGCTTCAGATCTTGATCCGTCGGCCAGTAAAGAATCCCTGATGATCAAACCAAACTGTACTTTCCCGCTAAAGCCATTGTCAGTATCAAAATCATCATCGAGTGTTTTATATGCAATCAGGTATTTACAGTTTACTGTACCACCAAACCATTCAAACGCGTCATCCTTTGCATAAGCAACCTGTATGTGATCGATTGTTGTACCACTACCAACAGCAGCCATTGTTAAACTGTTGATTTCTTTATCAGGCTGAAATGCATATCCTGCATATTCAATTCTTACATAGCTCAGCACACCAGAATTATCGCCTGCTACAGGAGCCGGGGCAACTGCATCACCAGAACCAGCCAAACCATCACCTTGTGCATTATCGATACCGCCTTCTACCTGGTATAATCCATTTGTACCAAGATAGGCTGTATTGATAGGCGCTTTACCACACAATACAATACCGCCCCAATCTCCGGATTGTGGGTTAGGAGATGAAGAAGTAAAAATGATAGGCTCATCGGCTGTACCCTGCGCCATGATCTTTGCACCACGGGTAATGATAAGTGCTGCTACATCACTACCAGCATAAGAACCTTTTACAGTAACGCCTGGCTCTATGGTCATTGTTTTTCCATTTACCATATACACCAATCCCTTGAGGATATATGTATTTCCTTTACGTAAAGTGGTATCGGCATCTATTCGTCCAGATAAAGTGATAGTCTGGCCGGTATTACCGTTTCCACCGCCACCCGGAACTTCAATAATAATAGGCTCACCATCCGTTTCAATTTTGCGACAAGCTGTAGTACTTATTGCCGCAAAGGCAGCCATGTAAAAGATGTACTTTTTCATATTTCCCATTTTGTTTTTATACACTGTTTGTTTTATTAGTATGTTATAAAGAATAATTAAATGTGAGGCCGAATGTGGTTCCGAATTTCCTTGTAAAGCGATAGGCATCTTTGCTCTTATCAAATTTTGCATTGTCATCAGCATTCTGATAGAAATACTGTGTCTGGTTTAAAATGTCAGATACATTCAGTCTTATTTCAGCTTTTTGTTTCAGCAGTTTTTTAGATAGTTGGAAGTCGAGCAAAGGCCTTGGTGCTTCCCATATATCAGGTGAGCCACCTAAGGCGAGATTACCAGCGCCTACTACATAAATCCTGCGGCCAATCTGGTTGTAAAGAACTGTAGCTGTAAGGCCGGTTTTTTCATGGTCATACATTAAACCTAAGTTCAGCACATAAGGAGACTGTCCTTGCATCGGCCTGTCGAGATCCAGCGACTCATCTTTCACACGGCTATGGATATACGAAGCATTTGCCTGGAAGGTGAAATTTTTAAATCCATTGATAAAATCAAGACGTTTACGCAGTTCCAGTTCAGCACCATATGAAGTAGCTTCTTTTGCATTTCTGAATGTAAATGTGCTGGCGCCTCCTGCTGCTTCATCGAAAAGTTGTTCAATTGGTTTATTAAAATATTTATAGAATACACCTATTGAGAATACCTCACCTGCCCTTGGATATAATTCATAACGCAAATCCGCATTGGTAACTTTTGTACGTTGCAAATCAGGATATCCCTGCACTGAAGCATTCAGATCAAAATCATAGATATTTAGTGCCGCGAGTTCACGCAATTCAGGACGTATCACTGTTTGTGAACCGGATAGACGCAGGTTTGTTTTGTTGTTCAGTTTCAGCGTAGCATTTAAACCCGGCAAAAAGTCTCTCACCTGTGAATAAGTGTGTCGATCATCCCATGTTTTTACACTTCCTACCAATTGGTCATAATCTTCAACACGCAGTCCCCATACTACACGGAAGGCCCGTGAAAACTGGTTGTCAAATTGAATGAAACCCGCATTCAGAATTGTATTGGCGAGATAGCGGAAGTTTTTATTTTTTATCGCATCGAAACGAAGCAGGTTGTCTTCTCCATTTCCAAAATTTTCAGGTGCGAAAATCTGGTCGCGGGGCAGCAGGCTTATATCATTATTGAAACCCGCAATATAGTTGGCAAAAAATTGTCCGTCATATAACCTGTCTTTTATCTGTAGCATGTAACCGCCTTTCACTGCCTGTTTCTGGCCAAACATATCAAAGGCATATGTGAGATCGCCGCCGGCTGTATATATATAATCGCTCAGGCTTTGGTATATACGGCTACCGTTTTGCTGAGAGAGTGTACCGGATATGATATTGCGGTAAGGATCTGATGAACCAATTTCACTTGCATAAAGTATACGACGCTGATCAGGAATATAACCATCGAGAATATTGAAAGCGCCATACCATTTAAATTTCAGTGGCGATGAGATGGTATGCTCACCTGCCAATTGTGTAGTGAAGAAAGTATTTTGTTTAAATGTAAATTCACCGCCCTGCATATTCTCGTTGCGGGTATAATCCGGGCCTGCACGCTCTGTTACAGCATTAGATGAGTTTACATTGATAATTGATTTCAATGAAATGCGGTTCTTCGCATTTATCTGTAGCGCAAGGCTTCCCAATGCACCTGCTGAAATTTCCTGCGAATATTTATCATCGTCGTAGCTGAAGTTGGTGCTGAATCCTACGCCGGAACCCCCTATTGTATTGGAACGATTCAGGAGTTTAAGATAGCGGTTCGTTTTATTATAGATAAGCCCAAATGTTCCACCCAATGTTTTGCCACCGATTTTTGTATTGAAACCAGCATTCGCCTGGAATGAGACGTTAAGTGGGGCTGAAATTTTTTCTGCAGCCCATGAATTGCGTAACTGTTTGCCAATCGCTGTTTTTTCTGCAGCGCTTAATAAATCAAACTCAGATTTTTTTGTGTAAGAAGCAGGTAGCGCTCTTGCACCATCATCAATACCAAGCCAGTCAAGCTTGCCGCCCTTACCATCGCGGTAAAAATCTTTCCCGAGTGTTTGCGTATTAAATCCCGTACCTACCTGCACATTAAAGAATCCTTTACCCGGAATATCTTTTGTATTTACCTGTATCAAACCGCCTGCCCATTCACCGGGATATTCTGGTACAAAAGCTTTATTGATAACGAT
>JAEUVI010000372.1 GCA_016787105.1 Chitinophagaceae bacterium
AACTTGTCTGTGTCGCTATCCTGTTATCCAATTCGCTCATATGCATAAATGAACCTTCAACTATAGCACCATCCCATATATCAGGATTGGTAATACGTGCGAGATAGTTATCCTGTGTAGATATATAAATTTGATTATCCGGCCCCTGCTGAAAAGATGCTGCATAATAAAAGCCCGGTGCATCTTTGACACGGTATTCAAAGTCACTAACCCTATATTGGAACAACCAATAAGGAGGCCCATTGTAAAGAAGATCGGAGCTGCGCATGAGATACAGGAATTCGCCATTGGGACTGAATGCTGCTCCTCCCTGTATATTATTATATCCTTTTACATTCGGAATTTTCTTTTCGTTTTTCACCTGTCCTGTGCGGCTATCAAAATCGTAAAGCGCTCCACATTCTATATCTATGTATCCGTGAGGTGAACTTAAAAAAAGTTTATCTCCCCGACGGTTTGCTTTCAACTGATTTCCTGATCCCTGGTAAGCCGGATGCGCAAACCCGGTAGAAATTACTGGCGCTTGCATCGGATCGATACCTGAACCTGTAACCAAAAAACTGTAAAAATTAGTTGTAACGCTACCATAACCTTTTGTAATTATCCAAAAATCAGTGCCATTACAATGGGGAACAACAGTAAGAAACTCAGAAAATTTATTAGGAATTGACGGATGCTTCATTTCCTGGTAAGCCGAAACGGTATTGCTATTCACGTCAACCAATACAAAACGTATGCTTTCACCTTCTGTAAATAAGTTTGCAGAAGCCCCGGAAATGAAATATTTCCCACTTTGACCAGGGTAAGGAATATAGCAGAGGCCTGTCGAAGCATTTATATCAGACTTACCAAAAATCGGTGCAGTAGAAATTTTCTCGTGATTCTTATTCCAAACACTCACTCCGTTACAATAGAAGAGCAGGTTACCTGCGGAGTCACTCGGACTAACAGTAGCACCAATATAAGGCAGTTGTTCCGGATAGGACGATTCACCCTTCATTGTATTTTTATCGAGCGCTATTTTGCTTTGAATAGGATAGCCGGTACTAAAATCCACAGCACCAAAGTTGCCAAAATACCAATGAGACATTGTCAGCAAAGAAGAATCAATCCGGCATTCTGATACATTAATAAAAATGAAATCGCTGATAGTATTGGTCCCGTCACTTACGGTAAGCGATACCTTATAGGTACCAGGATTATTGTAAACAACAGAAGAAGAACTGGCATTTGATGAAGAGGGAGTACCTCCGGGAAATTCCCAATGAAACTGCGTAGCTGTATTTCCATTTGGAAAATTGAAAAATTTAACCGGTGTGCCTTTGCAATTGGCGGACTTATCTGTTTTTATCGTAGCGTTAAGAAAAGGAGGTATACAGCCATTGATTCCTAACACACCTGTTTCTGAAAGATTCTGATCTTGCCAAAGATTGAAACGAAAAATATTCAGGGTTGCCCAAATCCTTTGAGCCTGGTTAAGTGTAAAAGTATTCATGCAATCGTCATCGGCATAGCTCATGTAATCATTTATCATATCGTCGCTTACTGTACCTGTATTGTAGTTAGCAGTACAACTGTTGTATACATCGTTGGTACAATAAACATTTTGGGTAGTAGAGGGCTCAATATCACAAATAAAATCTCCATTGAGATCACATGCATCTACCGCCGCTCCCTTAGCATTTTTGCCAGAACAGCCTCCTTGAAATGTATGATAGAGATTAAAATAATGTCCGGCCTCATGCGCCAGCACCTTGCCTTGAACAAGGCCGAATCCTAAAGGATAATTGCCGCCTGTAGTATTGTCGCCAAATATATCAGAACGCATTACTATTCCATCTAAGGGATAATTTCCCATCAGTGGTTTTGGCGCATAACCCATTACATCGCCGGCATCAATCTTTTTCACGATCCATATATTCAGGTATTTATCAAAAGGAAAAAACTGAAAAGAAGGATGAGTAATTTTTTTTAACTGATTAGCAGACTCGGAAGTAATCAAATGATTATAAGCACCGCTTTTATCCGCGTATCTCCTCACTCCGTATTCAATACCTGACGGGCCATTTGCCCAGGCAGCAGTATCAGGCATAGCGTTTCTCGCCAGGCAGAAGCGTATTCTCGTATCTTGAGCATATCCCGGATGTGATTGCCCGTTATATGATGGATAACTTTTACTAAAAGCCGCGTTCAATGCTTCCAGTTGCGATCTTATCTGTGCATATGAAATATTGCTTCCTGTGCCATACGCTTCACCAAATGGATAAATAACATGTACAACAACTGGTATTGTGTAAACGCTATCACCAATTGGCCGGGCATTAAAAACAGGTTTAGACCTGCTCTCCAAAATTGTCTGAATGTAATTTTTTAACCGGAGGTTTACACTCAACTCTTTTGCATCAAATTCAGCATCTTCGCTTCGTTGCAATTTCAAAAGTTTTTCATCCGCACACTTCCATTTGTATATACCCTGCGAAATACCGGTTTTTATACCCAGGAAAAATAATGAAATCACAATGAGGCAACGCATTCAGAATGGTTTACTAAAAAATGACAGCTATCTTATAAACAATGTTGCAGGTAACACATTGAGTCAGCAGATAAATATAAAAAAAACCCTTTTCATACCTTCGCAGCATCTATGACTGAAAAAATCCTGATTCTCGACTTCGGCTCTCAGTATACACAGTTGATTGCCAGGGCCGTACGAGAGGCCAATGTTTATTGTGAAATAATTCCCTTCCACAAATCCTTCGAGTTTGAAAAAGGTCTGAAAGGTATCATCCTGAGCGGTTCTCCATTCTCTGTGAACGAGGAAAACGCACCGGATACCAATATCCAGGCTTTCATTAAGCAGGTTCCGGTTCTTGGTGTGTGTTATGGCGCGCAACTCACAGCCAAAAGATTTGGCGGTAGAGTTGAAAAAAGTAACAAGCGTGAATACGGCCGTGCCATTTTGGAAAAAGAAAAGGACGATGTATTGCTGGCGGGTATTTCCAAAACTTCGCAGGTGTGGATGAGCCATGCAGATACCATACTTGAACTACCGCAGGGATTTGAACTGTTGGCGACAACAGATAGTATTCCGATTGCTGCATTCAAGAAAAACGGATCGGATACTAAGCCTTTATATGGTTTGCAGTTTCACCCGGAGGTATATCACTCTACGGAAGGGAAAAAAATACTACACAACTTCCTCATAAATATTTGCGGGTGCAGCCAGGATTGGACACCCGCGCATTTTATAACAGATACAGTTGAGTCATTAAAAAAACAAATCGGCAACAGGAAAGTAGTAATGGCACTTAGCGGTGGCGTTGATTCTACTGTTGCGGCAACATTGATTCATAAAGCAATCGGTGGAAACCTATTTGGCGTTTTTGTAGACAATGGCGTACTGCGCAAAAATGAATTTGAATCTGTACTCGCAACCTATGCCAGGCTTGGTTTGAATGTAAAAGGCATAGATGCCAAACAACGCTTTTACAATGAGCTTGCTGGCAAGTCGGATCCTGAGGCGAAAAGAAAAACTATCGGGAAACTATTCATTGATATTTTCCAGGAAGAAGCAGCAAAACTCGAAGGGATAGAATTGCTGGGACAGGGAACTATTTATCCCGATGTTATAGAAAGTATTTCTGTACACGGACCATCTGTAACAATCAAGTCGCATCACAATGTGGGTGGGTTGCCTGAGAAAATGCATATGGGTTTGATAGAACCGCTGCGTTATTTATTCAAAGATGAAGTACGAAAAGTAGGACGAGAACTTGGAATACCTGCTGAAATGATTGACAGGCACCCATTTCCTGGCCCCGGCCTTGCTATACGGATACTTGGAGAAATAACTGAAGAAAAAGTTAAGCTGTTGCAGGAAGCTGATTATTTATATGTGAAGGGACTTAAAGACCATAATTTATATGCAACTGTTTGGCAGGCTGGCACAATCTTGTTACCTGTTAAAAGCGTAGGCGTAATGGGTGATGAAAGAACCTATGAATTTACAATCGCCCTGCGTGCGGTAACAAGTGTTGATGGAATGACAGCAGACTGGGCGCATTTACCCTATGATTTTCTCGCGGCTGTATCGAATGATATTATCAACAATGTGAAAGGCATTAACCGGGTAGTATACGATATCAGCAGCAAACCGCCGGCTACGATTGAGTGGGAGTAAGTGAGAACTAAGATTTTTTGGATTAAAATGATTTTGGTGAAAAAAATTACCTCGTTTCTTATCATCGTTATCTTGTTTGCAAATGCGCAAAATACTTTTGCGCAGACAGGTTCTGATTTTGCAAAACATAAGGTTGCTATTTTTGCGCCGCTGTATCTTGATTCCGCATTTGATGCTGTTTATAATTACCGTTACGATAAAACATTTCCGAAGTTTATTAATCCGGGCTTGGAATTTTACGAAGGCGTTCAACTGGCGCTTGATTCCATGTCAAAAGAAGGTGCACCGCTTGAAGTATTTATTTATGATACCCGCTCTTCAAAAAAACCAATAAGCGAAATCTTAAAAAGTCAGGAGCTGGATGATGCAGAATTAATCATAGCCCATTGTACCGGGCAGGAATTAGGGACATTTGCCTACGCTGCCGCTTTGAAAAAAATTCCTTTAGTAAATGTAAACCTGCCAATAGATGGCGGCGTAACCAACAACGCGTATTTCGTAATGCTCAATTCAACATTGAAAACACATATTGAAAGCATATATAAATACATTCAGAAAAATTATCCTTTGTATGAAATAGTTGTCTTTCGCAAGAAAGGGCAGATGGAGGACATGATAAAAAGTTATTTAGATGAAAATGCGAAAACAACTGTATCTGTTCCATTAAAATTAAAATACATCGATCTCATTGATAGCTTTAATGTTGGTCAGTTGAAAAAAGAGTTAGATAGCACCAAAAAAACATTGGTGATTTCTGGAAGCCTCGATGAAAATTTCGGGCGTCGTCTTACACTACAGCTTGCCTCTATCAGTAAGCAATACAAAGTTTCGCTGATTGGTATGCCAACCTTCGATAATATCAGCAAAAATTTCAGCAAGCCGGAATACAAAGGGCTTGAAATTATTTATTCTTCTCCTTTTTATAATCCCAGGACAGATAAGGTAAGTATGGCCATCACTAATTACTTTGCTGCAAAGATGTATGCAAGGCCAAGCGATATGGTAATGCGTGGCTATGAAGCTACCTGGCGTTTTTCCAAGCTGCTTATTAAATACAAAGACGATTTCGCATCCAATCTTACCCGCAAGGAGTTCAACGTATTCCGTGAATTTGACATTCAACCTGTTGTCAACAAACAAACAATGACGCTTGATTATTTTGAAAACAAAAAGCTGTTTTTTGTGAAATGGCTGGATGGTCTTATCAAAAGCGTAAACTAAACCGCTATTCAGAACTTTTCAGAACTTCTTCTGAATTTACTTTCTTCCGCACAGCTTTTTATATTACCTTCGATAAAAATAGTTGTTTAACTAACTAATTTTAAATTGAATCTAATCCTCGTCATATGAAGCGCATCATTAAAAAAGTGGCTGTATTGGGAAGTGGTGTAATGGGTTCAAGAATAGCCTGTCATTTCGCTGGTATTGGTGTACCGGTTTTACTGCTGGATATTGTACCAAAAGACGCCGCTGAAAGCACCGATAAAAAAGCCAGGAACAAAATTGTAAATGATGCTCTCGCTGCCGCAATCAAAAGCAGTCCCTCTCCTGTTTATAACAAGGATGTTGTAAAAAAAATAACTACCGGCAACTTTGATGACAATATGAAAGATATTGCAGGTTGCGATTGGGTGATTGAAGTTGTGGTAGAAAGGTTGGATATTAAAAAATCTGTTTACGAAAAAGTAGAGCAGTTCCGCAAAAAGGGAAGCCTCATTACATCCAACACATCTGGCATTCCCATTCATATGCTGAGCGAAGGAAGAAGTGAAGATTTTAAAAAGAATTTTTGTGGTACCCACTTCTTCAACCCGCCAAGATATTTAAGACTGTTAGAGATAATTCCTACCCCGGACACAGATCCTGCTGTTGTTGATTTTC
>JAEUVI010000397.1 GCA_016787105.1 Chitinophagaceae bacterium
TAGGCAGGTGACTGCGCAGTGGCAGCTATTGCAAGCACTGAGAAAAAGCCTGCAAGAAATAAGCTTTTCATTTTCCAGGTTTTTAGTTTTTGATAGAACTATGAAGGTAGGAAGTGTTTCCGAAAGCACAGCACGTCAAAAAAATACCCGGTACTAATCAGTCCGGGTATTTATAATTATTATCAAAAGATTTTTATTCTTCTGTAGTTTCTTTTTTCTCCGGCCGCATCATCGGAAACAACAAAACATCCTGTATAGAAGGCTGGTTTAATAAAAACATACAGATGCGATCAATACCAAAACCAATACCTGATGTTGGTGGCATGCCATATTCTAATGCACGCAGAAAATCATGATCAATAAACATCGCTTCATCATCTCCACGTTCCATCAGTTTCGCCTGTTCTTCGAAACGCTCCCGCTGATCGAGTGGATCATTTAATTCGGTATACGCATTTGCGATTTCTTTTCCGTTTACCATCAGCTCGAAACGCTCAACCAAACCCGGTTTATCACGATGCTTTTTGGTAAGCGGGCTCATTTCTACCGGATAATCGGTAATGAATGTTGGCTGCACATAATGGTGTTCGCATTTCTCACCAAATATCATATCAATCAGTTTCCCCTTGCCCATTGTTTTATCCGCATGGATGTGTAGCTGGCGGCATACATCTCTTATTCCATCTTCATCCATTTTAGAGATATCAAATCCTGTATGTTCTTTGATAGCATCGTACATAGTTACCCTGCGGTATGGCGCTTTGAAATCAATTTCTTTTCCTTCCACAACTGATTTGGTTGTACCATTTACAGCCAGCGCTGCTTTTTCAAGTAACTGCTCGGTCGTTTCCATCATCCACAGGTAATCTTTGTATGCTACATAAAATTCAAGCACCGTAAATTCCGGATTATGGGTACGATCCATTCCTTCATTTCGGAAGTTGCGGCTGAACTCATATACCCAATCAAAACCACCAACAATTAACCGCTTCAGGTAAAGTTCGTTGGCAATACGCAGGTACATCGGTATATCCAATGCATTGTGGTGCGTGGTAAATGGCCTTGCAGCCGCGCCGCCGGGTATGCTTTGCAACACAGGTGTATCTACTTCCAATGCGCCGCGTTCATTCAGAAATTCACGAATAGCATTGATAAGTTTTGTTCTTTTTATAAATGTTTCTTTTACCTGCGGGTTTACAATAAGATCCACGTAACGCTGGCGATATTTGAATTCCGGATCGGTGACAGCATCAAAAGTCTGGCCTTCTGCTTCTTTTACGATTGGCAAAGGCTTTAATGATTTAGTAAGAATGGTGAGCTCTTTTACATGCACGGATGTTTCACCGGTTTTTGTTTTGAATCCATAACCTTTTACACCAATGATATCGCCGATATCCGCTAATTTTTTCCAGATAATATCGTAGAGCGATTTGTCCTCTCCCGGGCAAATATCGTCGCGCCGTATGTACAACTGTATTTTGCCATGGCTGTCCTGTATCACTGCAAAGTTGGCCTTGCCCATATCCCTTACGCTCATGATGCGGCCTGCCAGGCATACATCTGCGAATTGCTCTTTGTTCTCTTCTGTATAATGTTCCTTTATATAAACAGAATTAGTATTTACAGGGTACAACGGTGCCGGATAAGGCTCTACCCCTGCCATTATCATTTCGGCCAGTTTTTCCCTGCGGATAATCTCCTGCTCTGAAAGCGATTGCTGCATATTCTAAATTTGAAGCGCAAAATTAAGTGATGAAGGCCAAAAAGCGCTTTAATAAAAGAAGCTATTGGCAGTTTGCTGAATTTCGTCTAATTTAATAAAGTGATGGTTTCTTCTTATTTCTCCCCCATGAAACAAAAAACCTTACCAAAACCAAACCAACACAATGGCCGCAGATTCTGCACAGGATTTTCTATTTCAGCGCATACGTGAAATGATACCGCAGCATGTATCGCTGGTAGATACTGTTTCAGACCTGCTTAGTGTAAGCAGCGACAGTGCTTACCGGCGCATCAGGGGAGAGACCGCATTGGTATTGGAAGAAGCCAGATTACTCTGCAATCATTTTCATCTTTCTCTCGATCAGTTGCTGCAGGTAAATAATAATTCAACTCTTTTTCAAAACACAACAGTTGATGCAAAGAACTATTCCTTTGATAAATACCTTGGCGATTTGCTGGCCCAGCTTAAATACATTGAAAGTTTTATTCAGAAAGAAATCATTTTTCTGACTAAGGATTTACACATTTTTACCAATGTTCTTTCGCCAGCTTTTTTTGCGTTCAAATATTTTTTCTGGCATAAATCTATTATACAGGATCCGGCCTACGCTACCAAAGGGTTCACACTTAATTGCCTGACCCCGGAAATATCCGCTTTGGCAGAAGATATGTCAAAAACATATAATCGTATCCCTTCTACGGAAATATGGAACATTGAAGTAGCGAATAGTATTATTCTGCAAATAGAATATTATAAAGAAGCTGGCTTCTTTTCATCAGCAGCGGACATCCGTACTATCTATGAATCCGTGGAAGAAACGCTGATGCACCTGAAAGAGGAAGCGGAGCTGGGAACAAAATTTTACCCGGGCGAAAACCCATCTGTAAAGAAACAGAACTTCAGGTTCTTTTATAACCGCATTGTATTAGGCGATAACGCAGTGCTGATTACAACCGATCATATCAAAACGGTATACCTTAACTACGACGTACTGGATTATCTCGTAACAAGAGACGAAAAATTTTGCAATGAAACACATGTAAAAATGCAGAACCTGATGCGGCGCTCTACTATGATAAGTGAAACAGGCGAAAAACAACGCAATAGTTTTTTCAACATACTGCTTTCAAAAATACAGGAACGTAAGCGTCACTTATAAATACAGCGACATGAATGCCACCGAACTGCAGCAACAACTTTTTTCCAGCATTAAAAGAAAAATTCCGGACCATATATCTGCACCGGAAGAAATAGCCACAATGCTTGATGTAAGTGTTGACAGCGCTTACCGCCGTATACGGGGCGAAAAAGCTATCACACTCGATGAACTGCATAAACTATGCACTCATTATAAAATATCGCTTGACCGGTTGATGGACATACAAACAGGCGGTTTCATGTTCCAGGGCAATTTGATCAACAGTGAAACTTTCCGCTTTGATGCATACCTCACCAACATTATGCACACGATGGCCTACTTCAATAGTTTCAGGCAGAAAGAATTCTTTTATCTATGTAAAGATGTACCCATTTTTCACCAGTTTCATTCGCGGGAATATGCTGCTTTCAAATATTTTTTTTGGATGAAAACACTGATGAGTTTCCCTGATCTTAAAAATAAGAAAGTGAACCTTGATGAATACCCCGATGAAATATTTGAGCTGGGCAAAAAGAACCTGAACTTCTACTACCAGTTAGACACAAATGAAATATGGAACCTCGAAACGCTCAATGGCACACTACGGCAAATTGAATACTATGTGGATGGAAAAATGTTTGCGTCTAACCAGGATGCATTGAAAGTATATGAAGCACTGGAAAGCTATATCGATCATTTTGAAAAGCAGGCTGAACTGGGATATAAGTTTCGTGCGGATGATCCGGAAAGAAAACCCATGGGCAAACTGAATGTGTATTTAAACGAATTCATTTTGCTGGACAATAATATGCTGATGGTAATGGATAATAGTAAAATGGTATTGATACCTCATACAGCTATCAACTACGTCAGCACCAGCGATGTTTCTTTTTGCGATTATTTTTACAATTATGCAAAAAACCTGGTGCGGCGATCTACATTATTAAGTGAGGTGGGAGAAAAAGAGCGTTCCCGTTTTTTTCGTATGCTAAGGGAAAAACTGAATAACCGCAAGCATGCTCTAAAACTCTGATGTTGAAACTTAAGAAATAAGGTTTTATCTTTACTTAACCTTTTTGAAAACAAAATTCAATACAAATGAAAATTTATATCCTCACAGCAATTCTTACCTTCTCTCTTGTTTCATGTGATTCTTTAAAAATGGCTACAGGTTTACCATCAGGCACCGCAATAACTGAAGGTGAGGCCGGGCAGGGAATCAAAGAAGCATTGGCACAAGGCATTACAACAGCCGTTCTCAATCTCAACAAGACTGATGGTTTTTTTGGCAATGAGTTTTATAAATTATTCATGCCGCCCGATGCACAGAAGATTGTGAATACACTGAATGATCTTGGTATGGGCAAACTGGTGGACAAAGCAGTATTGGCTATCAACCGGGGCGCTGAAGATGCAGTGGGATATGCCAAGCCCATATTTGTAGATGCGATAAAAGAAATGACCATAATGGACGCACTGAACATTGTGAAAGGACAAAAAGATGCCGCTACACAATACTTTAAATCAAAAACAACAGAAAAACTGATTGCCGCTTTTACTCCTTCTATAAAAAATTCATTGAATAAGGTAGAAGCCACAAAGTATTACGGTGATGTGGTAAACACATACAACAACTTTCCCACTACATTTAAAAAGATAAATCCCGATCTTCCCTCTTATGTAGTAGGTAAAGCAGTAGATGCATTATTTGACCAGATTGCAAAAGAAGAAGCGAATATCCGCGCTAATCCTCTTGCAAGAACGACAGATATACTGAAGAAAGTATTTGGAAATGTTGGCATGTAGTTTTGGTTCCGGCGGGATTTGAAATAAAAAGATAATTGTAAAACTTTATCCCGCCAGCAAGACCTGCCACGCTTCGTAAACTTTGTTACTGTCAAGCAATTTTTTGGCGTACCTGTGCAATTCCTTTTCCATTTCCTCAGGAGATAAGCTATAATACTGGATGATCTGCTTCAGGTGATTATCATCGAATGAAGGTTCGATAACAGGGTATTCATGCACATTCGCGAGCTGACCGAGATTATTGCCCGTAAGTATTTTGCTGTTACGGATATTTTCGGGCAATGCATCAATTCCGATTCCCAGTTTAGTATTTGGCTTTTCTACCTCAAAAAGATTGGTTTCATCCACTTTACAATACCAATCGCCACCCAACCTCGCGATATGGTGCAGTTTGCGTTGATTGATTTTTTTATGCTCATCTAAAATAGAATCGTCAATATGCATGCGCAGCACTTCGCAGATAACAAGATTACCGGCGCCGCCTTCATCACCCAGTTTTTTTATTTCAAGTACTTTACATTCCATTTTCACTTTACTTTCTTTCACCATTGGCGGTTTTACAATCGTTGCAGGCACGGCAGTAAATCCTGCTTTCAGAAATTCATTTACTTCCTTTGGAAATTCACAGCTTGCCAGGGACACCTGCTGCACCATATCATAGTCGGCTATATTAATTACTACTTCCGGCACCTCTTTTACGTTCTCCATCGTATGTTTTGTTGTATTATCTCTTACTCTTCTTGAAGGAGAAAAAATAACTACCGGAGGATTGGTAGAAAACAAATTAAAAAAACTGAATGGACTGAGATTAATATTTCCATTCATATCAATTGTACTTGCAAAACATACAGGTCGCGGCGCGATAGCGTGTTGCAGGTAATTTTGCTTTTCAGCAGTAGTCAGGTCTTTAAGATCGAGAATCATTGATTTCTGTTATTCAAACTTATAAATGCGGGAAAGGTAATCACTGAATTTCGCTCAACAATCCCTTTAATCATTTAATCTTAGTTCTAACCTCTACCACCCAAACGTCCCCACACTTTTCGCCGGCAATGTCGGTGCAATACGCTTTCCGTTATACTTAATATTAAAATTCTGGCTATACGCAGTTTCGTTCAGCACAATCAACACCTTTCTTCCATCAGGCCTTTTAAACGCTACGTTGAATAAATTATCCGGGTTAGTACTATAAATCCGCACAGAACCCGGTGTTACAAATTTGGAAGCATGTGCTATAATATAATAAGCAACATTGGGTGATGCGGCCGAGCCAGTGATAGTGAATGC
>JAEUVI010000405.1 GCA_016787105.1 Chitinophagaceae bacterium
AAAAATAATATCCGGACCAAACCTTGAATTGGTAAAAAAAGGAATAGCGGAACAGGTGAAAACAGAAATCAAAACCAATCGGTATTCAAAAGAAAACAATAGTGTGACTTTAACAGATGCCCAGGTTTTTGCCGCAAATGAATTGATAAAATTTTATACCCAAAAATTTACTGATCCTAATTTTTCCGGCGCATTTAAACCAGCAAAATATATCACGGATACAGATGAAATAAGATCCCTGACGGCTTTTTTCTTTTGGGGTGCATGGGTTTGCGGAGTAGAAAGACCCGGAGAACATTATAGCTATACGCATAACTGGCCTTATGACCCTTCGGCTGGCAATACGCCGAGTGCTGCAATTATACTCTGGAGCATTATTGGCTCATTAGGATTGATATTTGGCCTTGGCCTGGTACTCTATTATCATGGTAAGCTGGAAAAACTGGACGACAATATTTATACCAGCAACGCACAGCCATTCATGTCGAAAGGCGAAATTCAAAAGTTTCAGCCAGATGCTGTACAAAGATCAACTTACAAATTTTTTTATGTTGCCATTCTCCTTTTCGCCATACAGGTTTTGGCGGGCATATTAACCGTTCATGATTTTGTCGGGCTTGTCAACTTTTTTGGATTTAATATTTCCGAAATACTACCTATCACCGTAACAAGAAGCTGGCATGTACAATTATCCATTCTGTGGATATCCGCTTGCTGGATCGGCGCTTCATTTTTTATGATGTCACTTGTTTCGCCAAAGCAAAATCCGAAACAAGTAAAGTTGATCAACACTATTTTTTGGATCACCGTTGTATTGGTAGCAGGATCGTTTGCAGGTATATTGCTCGGGCCAAAAGGTATTATAGGAAAAAACTGGTATTGGTTAGGTCACCAGGGCTGGGAGTATGTTGAGATTGGAAAAATCTGGCAATTATTGCTTGGAGTAGTGTTCGTCGTCTGGGCAATCACATTGTACCGGGGCATCAAACCTGTGATGAAATTGAGGCAGCCCTGGGCTTTACCCAACTGGCTGGTATATGCGACGTTCAGCATTATATTATTATTGATTTCCGGCTTTATAGCTACCCCAAAAACCAATTTTGTTATTGCAGATTTCTGGCGATGGATGGTAGTACACATGTGGGCCGAAGCATTCTTTGAAGTATTTACCACGGTTTTGATTGGCTACTTTATGGTAGTGATGGGCCTGGTAAGCAGGCAGGCCGCAACAAGGGTTATTTATTTAGCCACCTTATTGTTTCTTGGTTCAGGGCTTTTGGGCATATCACATAATTTTTACTGGAATGCAAAACCTGTTTTTACGATGGCGCTTGGGTCAGTGTTTTCCACTTTACAGGTGGTGCCATTGGTATTGCTGACGCTTGAAGCATGGCGTTTTAGCAAACTTCCGAAGGTACTTGAAGCAAACAATAAAGTAAACGGCGATTTGAATAAACGATTTGGGTTTTCAGAAGTGTTTCTATTTTTAGTAGCGGTTAACTTCTGGAATTTTTTTGGCGCCGGTGTATTAGGATTCATCATCAACCTTCCTATTGCTAATTATTATGAGCACGGCACTTATTTAACCGTGAATCATGGCCATGCCGCGTTGATGGGTGTATATGGAAATCTTGCCTTAGCCGCAGTATTATTCTGTACTCAATTATTATTAAAAGCTGATTGGTGGAAGCCACGAACTATCAAAACTGCTTTTTGGTCAATTAATATTGGCTTGTTATTGATGGTTTTTCTCGATTTGTTTCCTGCAGGTATATGGCAATTTAAAACAGTTGCCGAACATGGCTTATGGTACGCCCGCAGCCATTCTTTTATTGAGAGCACAGAATTTCAAACATTGACCTGGTTGCGCATAATCGGCGGATCCATCTTCACAGTGGGGGGAGTTATCCCTCTTGTAGTCTTTATTATGAAAAGCAGAAAGGGGTTGAAACAAAATGATCGCGTTGTACAGGAGAAACAACCCGCCGATAATATAACGCAGCAAAAACCGATCACTATTTAAAAAATACTACTGTCTGCAAATCTTCAAACAACAAACAAAAATTAGTAATATGGCTCAACATGAAATAGAAACGCAATGGATGGGAAAGATGCAATTCAATGCCCTCGTGAATGGGCATACCATTATAATGGACGCTCCGCAACGGGTAGGCGGCGAAGAACAAGGCCCTATTCCAAAACCCTTTATTCTTACAGCACTCTCC
>JAEUVI010000418.1 GCA_016787105.1 Chitinophagaceae bacterium
CATCCAGATCCATTTTTTCTCCTTTCACTGCCTTCCATATCGCCTCATCTCTTATAGCTGTCATTTCCCTGATCTTCTTTAGTTCAGCCGGATAATTATCCGGGCCAAATGGATCATAGCGCCGGCCATACACGTGCACACCATTCGGAATTTTAAAATCATTATGCCACATCCAGTTTTTTTCTGTTACTGCTGCATGTACAAGTGCCCGGTGCTCTTCTGCTTTTGCTTCGTGTTTACCAAAAACAGCATCAGCCAGAACAGGTGCTAGTTTTGCATAGCCCGACTCTGATAGCTGAGACCCGTCAATGGTAAACGGTGCCGTCTCGTTTTCAAACCATTTTTTTGTAGGCGTATAAATATCAATAAAACGAACATTGTTGGCTGCCGCTACAGTTTTCATTGCTTCTGTATACAGTGAGAGATTTTCATTTTCTTTTTTTCCATCAGGTAAGTCAGCAGTTTTAGAAAGATCTTCAAATGCAATCGGGGATACAATTGCCAGTTGCGGCGCTGAAACACCATTATATTTTTGCTGTAATGTATGTTTTATAAATGCATCCAGTTCGGCTTTGTAGTTATCCAGGCCTGCTTTGCCCTGGAAAGATTCATTAAATCCGAAAAAAGCAATGATGATATCTGCTTTGTGACGTGCGATCCATTGATCGGGTGTTTCATTAAATCCTTCTGTTTCCCCGCTTGTGGCGAGTTCTGTCTGAAATTTTTCTGCACCCGGAAAAGCCCATGGATTCGGACGGGCTGAATGAGGCCTGAAGCCCGGCGTATTTCCTCCGTCGCACATATTGCGGATGTAAAGCATACTATCCGGATAACGCAGTTGAAGTTCAGTCTCAAAATGACCATAGTTGAACATCCGGGAACCAAGGTTATTCCCGACAAAGATGATATGTGCATTTTTTTTCAGCTGAAGCGTTGGCTGGCGGTCACCTGAAAGGCAGCTAACAAATGCTACTATTACTGTAGCCAATAATGTATTAAGCAATCTATTTTTCATATTCAGTCCGGTTACAGTTCTTAATTTAAGTAATCTAAATCAATTATCTTTTCTGTAACTGGCAAAATGGTTTTTATTTGAAAGAATTGCGTGCTGGTGTGTGCTTACCATATGATATAAAAGGTAATTTTTTTTTAAAATAACAGGAAGTTGACTCAACAAAAAAGTCCTGTAAAAATCATAGCTGAAAACACAGGCTTTATGCTTAAGGATAAAGCCTATGCTCTTGAGCATGAATTATTTAACTTAACGCTTTGTCAAATTTGCGTTGCAATGGCTAATAAAATATAAAAAGCTTCATTTCCTTCTACATCCATTAACTTTCTACTTTTAAATACAAATTCAATTGAGAAATTCTGATTCAAATAATTCTTTAGGCGAAAAAATTACCAAACAGAGATTAGCGATTATTAAACTGCATGATTAATGTACTCTTTTTACCCTGTACTCCCCTGGAGCCACACCCATTACTTTCTTAAACAATCTTGAAAAATAATAAGGGTCTTCGATTCCTAAATTCCATGATATTTCCCTGATACGAAGATTAGTAAACAAAAGATACTGGCAAGCTCGCTGGATTTTCAGGTGATTAAAATATTCAATTGGTGAAAAGCCGGTTTTATTTTTAAACAGGAAAGAAAAGTGTGATGCAGAAAGATTTACTGCTGCTGCAATTTCTTCTAATGTAAGCAGGCTGCCTATTCTATCTTGAAGAAAATCTATGGCAACATCTGTTGGATCTTTATAACTGAGCTTTCCAGGTGCTGAATATTTATTGTTAAACATAAAAGCAGTAAGATAATGCCATAGGCACATACTGGAGTATATTAGGTTATCTGTACTGTACCCTCTTTCCAATTGATTATACATTTCATTAAATAGCCCTACTGTATTTTCGTTGTGCTTAAGAAAACCTTTGTGACCAGCAAAATTCTTTTCAAGCTGTTTAATCACAGCTTCCGCATTCATCCCTTTAAAATGTGTCCAATAAATAGTCCATGGATTATCGGCATCTGCTTCATACAGGTGTGCTGTTTTTGATGGTATAAAGATAAACTCGCCGGGCTCAATGCGGTACTCCCTTTTATTTATTACAGCCCTGCCGTTTCCTTCCATACAATAAATAATAATGTGCTGGTCGGCGCCGGCTGGCCTTTCACGATAATGAAATTTTGCCTTGGGATAATAGCCCATATCAGTAATATACATGGCACCCGCAATCATATTTTTAGCGCATTTATCTGAAAGAATTTTTCTGGGAATAACAATTGCCTTTTGCCCTTGAAAACCTTCCTTTTTTCTCGTTGACTTTGGTGTATGCATAACATTTACCAGGTAAACTATCCAGGACTTGAAATTTAGTCCGAATAATAAAATAGTCCATTAAAATCCTAAGTTACTCCATCTTTAAACACAGGGAGGTTCTTTTACTTTGAATGCAGCTATTTCTTCAAGATTTAATTGCTGTTATATGAATAGTTATGGAGTTAAAGTGTGGAAAGAAAAGGTAATTATTCCAACTTATCCTGCAGGTAAGCCTGAAAAAAACCCGATGTTTCTTGAAAAAAGGGTTTACCAGGGCAGCAGTGGCGTAGTATATCCACATGCGGTAATTGAAAAAATTTCTGATGAAAAAATTGATAAGGAATATTCAGCCTTATTTCTTGAGAATAATTTTTTGAAAATAATGATACTGCCTGAACTTGGAGGCAGGATCCAAATGGCATTTGATAAAATAAAGAACCGCCATTTTGTTTATTATAATCATGTAATAAAACCAGCACTGGTTGGCTTAACTGGCCCGTGGATTTCCGGCGGTATAGAATTTAACTGGCCACAACATCACAGGCCCTCAACCTTTGAACCGGTGGACTATACCATAAAGGAAAATGAAGATGGTAGTAAAACAGTTTGGATAAATGAAGTTGAACGCATGTTCCGTACAAAGGGTATGGCTGGTTTTACATTGCATCCCGGTAAAGCTTACATTGAAATAAAGGGCAAACTATATAACCGCACAGCTTTTCCTCAAACATTTTTATGGTGGGCAAATCCGGCA
>JAEUVI010000423.1 GCA_016787105.1 Chitinophagaceae bacterium
CTACGATAGAGCAGGTAGTGAGTAAAGATTGGACAAAAGATGGTTTTGCGCCCACCTGCGAGCGGGTACATTTTCCGATGGGACAATTACATAAATTCTGGCCGGAGATTATGAAACCTGTCGGGCGTATTTATTTTGCAGGCGCCTCTACAGATAACCTGAACTGGGGTATGGAAGCCTCTACCCGTTCAGCATACCGTGCTGCAGATGCAATTGATAAAGCATAATGCCCCTACCTTATCAATCGTATGACAAAATACCACGTAGTACTATGCTTAGTGCTAGCCTCAGCATTATGTAGTTTTTCATTTTATACCGGGGGTAATCACATTCCTGTTGTGAATATTGTTGCACCCGTAAATGGCAGTTCGGTTAGACGTAGCAGTAATATTGACTACAGGATAAATGTGACCGATAAAGAAGATGGCAGCACGAAGTATGAAGAGATTACGCAAGAAGAAGTTTTTTTAAAAGTAAAGTACCTGTCTTCTGTAAAACAGGTTCCGGCCTATTTACAAAAAGAAAAACAGTTGGCAAAAGCGTTTCTGACAATGAGACAAAGTGACTGTTTTAATTGTCATGCTGTTAAGCAAAAATTAGCGGGGCCTTCTTTCAGTGATATCGCTGTAAAATATGGCGCCACAGCTGCTACCTATGAAAGACTATCCAAAAAAATTATGAAGGGATCCCGCGGTGCGTGGGGCGATACTCAAATGCCTGCTCATCTCAATATAAAAAAAGAAGCAGCTACAGCCATTGCAAAGTTGGTGATTCAGTATGGAAGTGATGCCAATTTCGATTTGTATAGAGGCACAGAAGGAATCATAAAGCTTAACAAAAAAAAGGGCAAAAACCCTTCATCCGTTATGCTGCTGACAGCCTACTACCTGGACCATGGTATTGAAATGAAAAACAGGAAAGAAGGCAGTACAACAATAAGGTTTTTCTTAAAGTAATTAATGTTTAGTAAATCCAATTAAAGAAGCCTGTTAATTCTCTACTTGGTTTAATATGTTTGGCATTTTATTGTGTAGCCACAACATAAACCCGTATAACCGAAAAGCTGTTTTTTTCTATAACCCCATGACTTAAAAAAAATCACGCAATCGTTAGCGTCAGCACCAAGACTTTCGATCGGCGTCACTTTTCCATATAGAAAAATGATATTACCGTTTTTTAGAAATTTTATCCACCTCGACCATAAAAAAATTTTATGCATAATCCACACATAATTCGTTACCTTCCTTACTGCAACTTCTTATAACCCTAAACCGACTTGTATGCCTGCCTGCTTATGTAAAGAAAAAAACGATCGCATTATCATGCCTCGTGGTTCGAACATTAAATTTCTCACTCTCCTCCTACTGTTATCAGTTACCTGCTCTGTCTCACTATTCGCTCAATCAGTTTCTGTAAAAGGAACGGTTACCGGCGAAAATGATTCACCGCTACAGGGTGTTAGTATAACTGAGAAGGGCACCCGAAACGGTACAACAACCAACGCTTCGGGGAATTTTAATATTACTGTTGCGTCGTCAGCAGCTGTATTGGTCTTTTCTTATTCTGGTTACATTACCCAGGAACTGGCAGCGGGCCAGGGAGATGGATTACAGGTAAAACTTGTAGCCGATGAAAAGAAACAAGCACTTGACGAAGTAGTTGTAATCGGCTACGGTACACAAAAAAAGAAGGACTTAACCGGTGCCGTAGGTTCCATATCAAGAAAGGATTTTGCGAATAAGCCTTTTACAAGTCCGGATCAGATTTTAACGGGCCGTGTAGCGGGCGTTAATATTACCAACCGAAGTGGAGATCCGGGAGCTCCTATTGAAGTGCGCATACGCGGTATCGGTACTGCAGGTAATAACCAGCCGCTTTGGATAATCGATGGAGTGCCTGTTGCAACAAACACAACTACAATAACAGTAAATACGTCAAGTG
>JAEUVI010000459.1 GCA_016787105.1 Chitinophagaceae bacterium
AAAGCCTCAGCCTGTAGTTTTCTGGCATATTGTTCGCTGAAAAAATAGTTCCCATCTTTTATTACATAATTAAGAATAAAAAACCGGTAGCCTTCTCTCAGGAAACGTATTTCGTTTACGGTCAATGGATTTACTTTATGATATTCTTCCAGGAAAAGGATAAACCGATCCTCCATCATTGTATCAATGCGGTAACTGAAAACTGTTTTATCGCCGGCATCAGAAACTACGCGGCTGAAAAAATAAAAATCCATCATGCGCGAACTCATCCTGAACCAATCATAATCCCAGCGTGAAAACAAGTCGCCTTTGCTGGTTACTGAAAAATTTCCAAGGTTCCAATCGATAAAAACGGGAATAGTTTCAAAAGTATTTGCATTAAGCTTCAGCCGGTTTTTTAAAAACAGTTCACAGTGATGCTTCAGTACTTCTACTTTCGCCTTGCCGCCAAATTCTTTTTCATCCTGCTGTATGCGCTCCTGTAAAATAGAGATATCTGTACGTAACGTTTTTGATGATTTAGGTAAAACATTGCGAAGCTTTGAACAAGCTTTGTGAAAACGGCCAATCTGCTGGCCGAATTTCTGGATATGACGATCTTCGAGCCGACGTGGCATACGTTCCTCTACCCGAACGGGATTATAAAATACAACCCATGCGTCTACTTTTTTGTACTTATACCGGTACGTGTATACCCTGTTATTCTTCAGCAATGATTTGGCAAGCAGGTTGTCAAAAGGGTATAGCAAATTGTTGGATAAGGAATGAATGATCCTGTGATCTTCTTTGAAGTGTTCATATTTTCCAAAATAGGAGAGTTTGGCAATAATAACATCGCCGTCTTCAAAAAGAATATGAAAAACATAATTGGTAGATACCCGTACGCTGATATCTTTTATGACACTGATAATTTTGGTAGGATCATACCCTTGCCATGCTTTCTTGATAATATCCGATGAGTCAATCATAACATTAATTTCATTATGGCCGCAATCGCTGGCAAAAGTAATTACAGCTTTTATACGGTGCGTAATTATTTTTAAAACAGCCGTAAACTAAAGAGGATTCTATAATTTAGTGTGGTATGTATATTACTGTATCGCTTTAATTCATGTTTTATGCAGGATTTTACGAGAAGAGATTTTTTTAAAATATCTGGTTTGTCAGTATTGCCAGCTTTGTCACCAGAACTTTCTTTGTTTAACGAGCAGTATACAGATGGGGAAATGAACGGCCAGGAGGAGAGGGTTTATTTCGTATATGACGGGCCTTTATATAAGCCATCTTCTTACATTGAAAAGTTGAAAAAAATATCTGAAGCAAGCCCGATTGAACAGGATTTTTATGCCGAAGGCGGCGTTGTGGATTTGTTGCTGAAAAAATTTTTACTGCTAACTGGAAAAGAAGCGGCAGTGCTGATGCCTTCTGGTACGATGGCCAATCAATTAGCTATTCATGTACTGAGCGGAGATAATACAAAAGTATTTGTACAGGAAACAAGCCATGTTTACAGGGATGAAGGGGATGCTGCACAATCAGTTTTTAACAAGCGCCTCATTCCACTCGCTAAGGGTGCACATGCATTTGATTTACAGGAACTGCAGCAGTCAATGGAGTACTATGACAAAGAAGAAGTGTTTAAAAGTGGTACAGGTGTCATATCAATTGAAAACCCGGTAAGAAGATGCGATGGCCAGGCTTTTCCAATAGAAGAAATAAAAAAAATAGCAGCATGGAGTAAAGAGAAAGGGTATAAACTTCATTTGGATGGAGCAAGATTAATGGTGGCTTCAGCATATACGGGAATTCCTGTTGCTGAATATTCATCTTATTTCGATACAGTCTATATTTCATTGTATAAATATCTTGGGGCCGCTGGCGGAGCAGTATTGTGTGGCGATAAAAACGTTATCGATAAAATGCATCACCTCATTAAAGTGCATGGCGGATCAATATTCAGCAACTGGGCGAATGCGGCAATGGCATGCTGGCACATGGATGGTTTTGATGCAAGGTTAAAGAGCGCAATTACTAAATCAAAAGAATTGATAACGTTATTAAATCAGTTAACGGAAATCAAAATTGCTCCTATCGCTTCGGGTACCAATATGTACAATTTTAGTTTTACACCCGGTAATGATATTACCAAAATAAGAACCTTACTCCGGGAAAAGTATAATATCGTACTTGGTATGCCAAGAGAAGACGGATTTATTAAACTTACTATCAATGAAACCCTTCTTGTGCAGGACAATCAGAAAATAGTAGCTGCCTTTAAAAGCGCTATTAAGGAATCGAAAACCTGATTAGGATTACTGGTATAATTTTTTTGCTTCTGCAGCAATACAGCTTACAGCGCTCATTAGTTGTTCCTGCTGGGCAGGCGTAAGTGAAATGATGATTTCTTTTTTGTTACTTCCAACAAAAGTAAACTGGGTTACTTTTTGCGTTGTGAGCCTTTTTACCGCTACAGGAGTTTCGGGGCCGCTTTTGACAGTAAAATGAAATAATCCCTCGCAATTCATAGAACCTGTATTTCGTAAATTATTTCGCTGTTTATTGCCTTCAAAAAGTATGAGCAGGGTAGAATTGTCGTCAAAACATTTATTTGCGCCATCTATTACAAAGAAGAAGTCAAATTCTTTTTTATTGGCTTCTATTGAGAGAGCGGATAATTTCAGTTGTACAAAACCTGTAGATAATTTGGGCTCACGGGTAAATTGGTCGGTCTCTTTCTTTATAACACAATCCTGTGCTGAAACAGCAAATGGTATCAAAGCGATAAGAAGTAATGATAATTTCATGGTAATTAATTCGGGTTAAAAATAATTATTCTTTGCCAGTATGGAAGTCATAGTTTGTTAAAAGAGAAAACCTGCCTGTACATGGACGTAAACGGATAAGGAAGGGTT